>JAQGKM010000095.1 GCA_028290125.1 Hyphomicrobiales bacterium
AGGAAGCAGCCAGAATGCGCCAGCCCGTGGCGCGCAGCCAGATGCGGGCGAAGAACTCGGCCTCGATCCCGAGCCCGCGCGCGGCGCGACGCGCGGGCGCGCTCAACCGTCGCCCCCGTCGCTCTCCGACGCGAGCACGATGGCGCGCGCATAGACGCGGCGGCGCGGCAGGCCGATCTCGGCGGCGACGACGGAGGCAGCGTCCTTGACGGAATGCTTCTTCATGGCTTCGAGCAGCCGCGCGTCGAGATCGGCGGCGCCGGTCTGCGGATCGTCCGCGCCTGGCGGACCGACAAGCAGCACGATCTCCCCCTTGGGCGTGTCCTCGGTCGCGAGCTGGTCGGCGAGCGAGCGCAGCGTGCCGCGCCGGACGGTCTCGAAATGCTTGGTGAGTTCGCGCGCGATGGCCGCGTCGCGACGGCCCAGCACCACGGCGAGATCGTTCAGCGTCTCGGCCACGCGACGCGGCGATTCGAAGAACACCAGCGTGCCCGGAATGGCCGCGAGTTCGCCGATGCGCTGGCGACGGGCGCCGGATTTCGAGGGCAGGAAGCCTTCGAAGAAGAAGCGATCAGTCGGCAATCCGGCGACGACCAGCGCGGCCAGCACGGCGGAGGCGCCCGGCACCGCGATCACGGGCGTGCCCTGCGCCGCAGCGTCGGCGACGAGCTTGAAGCCGGGATCCGACACCAGCGGCGTGCCGGCGTCCGATACCAGCGCCAGCGCCGCACCCTCCTTCAGCCGCGCCAGCAGATGCGGGCGCACGGCGGCGGCGTTGTGCTCGTGATAAGCGACGAGCGGCGTGGCGATGCCGTAATGGGCGAGCAGGAACTTGGTGACGCGCGTGTCCTCGGCCAGCACAGCGTCGGCGGCGGCGAGCGTCGAGAGCGCGCGCAGCGATATGTCGCGCAGGTTGCCGATGGGCGTGGCGACGACATGCAGGCCGGGCGACAAGGGCTCGGCCTCGGCGCGCAGTCCGAGCGCCGTATAGGTGTGCGTCTGCCCGTGGGTGTGGTCGCCGCTCATCTCGTCTCCATGCCCGTCCGAACGCATCCTGCAAAGGCGCGCGCGCCTCACCTATGAGGCGGACGGCTCGAATGATCTATCGTTCTTTATATAGCTTGGCTCCGTCCTGTATACGGAACGATATTCCAAACTTTTCCCGTCACAGTTTCAGCCTTTTTCGCGCGCCCTTATTGCGGGGCGGCAGGCTTTGTGTCTCATGATTCACGGCGCAGATGAGAGCCGTCCAGCGCGCCGCGGAGGCCATTCTTTTGTCGATCGCACTCAACGTCCCGACCCGCCGCGTCGCCGCCCTCGTCGCGCCCGCGCTGGCGCTGCTGCTGGCCGCCTGCGGCCCGACGGGTCGCACGCAGACCGCCGCGCCCAACCTGTCGGCGCCGACGACGCCCGTGGAGGCGGGAGAGCTCGCGCCGGCGACGCCCAATCTTGAAGACCGGCCGAAGGTCGCGCTGATCCTTCCGCTGACGCAGGCCGGCAAGCCGAGCACCGTCGGCGAGGCCCTGCGCAACGCCGCGACGCTCGCCATGGCGGAGACCGGCGGCGCCGACATCAACCTGATCGTGAAGGACGACGCCTCGACGCCCGACGGCGCGCGCGCCGCCACGCAGGCGGCGCTGAGCGAAGGCGCCGAACTCATCATCGGCCCGCTCTACGCGCCCGCCGTCCGCGAGGCCGGGCGTCTCGCGAAATCTGCCGGCAAGCCGGTGATCGGCTTCTCGACCGACGCCAGCACGGGATCGCGCGGCGTGTTCCTGTTGTCGTTCCTGATCGAAAACTATGTCGACCGCGTCGTCGACCAGGCGATCGCGCGCGGCAAGAAGAACTTCGCCGCGCTTGCGCCCGAAAACGACTACGGCAATGTCGCCACCAATGCGTTGGTCGATCTCGCCGGCAAGCGCGGCCTGCGTGTGCAGATCGAGCGTTACGCGCCCGGCAATCCGGCGTCCGCCGTGCAGAAGCTCGGCGCAAACGCGGCGCAGATCGATGCGCTGTTCATCGCCGAGCAGGCCGAGAACATGGCGCAGGTGGCGCAATTGCTGACCGCCAGCGGCATCGACGGCAAGCGGGTGCAGATTCTCGGCACGGGCCTGTGGAATGACGCGCGCGTGCTGAACCTGCCGGCGCTGCAGGGCGCCTGGTTCGCTGCGCCCGATGGATCCGGCTACAGCGCGTTCGCGGGCCGCTATCGCGCGAAATTCGGCACGGAGCCGGCGCGCATCGCGACGCTCGCGTATGATGCCGTGTCGCTCTCCGCCGCGCTCGCGCGCACGCAGGGCGCCGCGCGGTTCTCGGAATCCGTGTTGCTGAACACGTCGGGCTTCAACGGCGTCGATGGCGTGTTCCGCTTCACGCCCGAAGGCCTGAACGAACGCGGCCTGTCGGTGATGCAGATCGCCAACGGCGCTGCGACCGTGCTGGCGCCGGCGCCGAAGACTTTTGGCGGTTCGGGGACCTAGGACGCGAGATCGGCGACGACGGCGTCGAGCACCGGAAAACCTTCCGGCGTGACGCGGATGCGACCGTCGCGCGTCACCTCCACCATGCCGTGCTCGACGAGATCGGCGATGCGCGAGTTTGCGAGCCTGCGGCCGCTCAGCGCCTCGAAGCGATCGGGATCGATGCCTTCAGTGAGGCGCAGGCCCATCAGCAGGAATTCGTCGCCCTGCGATTCAGCCGACAGCGCTTCCGTATCGATCACGCCGTGACCGTCGGTCTCGACGCTCGTGAGCCACATTTCCGGATGGCGTTCGGTCGCCTGCGCGATGCGGCCTTTCGGCGTCTGCAGCCGGCCATGGGCGCCGGGACCGATGCCCGCATATTCGCCGTAGCGCCAGTAGATCAGATTGTGCCGACTCTCGGCGCCGGGGCGCGCGTGATTTGAAATTTCATAAGCCGGCAAGCCTGCGGCCGTGGTGGTTTCCTGCGTCACGTCCCACAGCGCGCGCGCCGTGTCGGCGTCCGGCATGGCGAGTTTTCCGGCGTTGAACAGGCGCTCGTACATCGTGTCGGGCTCGATGGTGAGCTGGTAGAGCGACAGATGCTCGGCGGCATGCGCGATGGCGGCCTCCAGTTCGGCCTTCCAGGCGGCGGGCGTCTGGCCGGGGCGCGCATAGATGAGGTCGAACGAAAAACGGTCGAAGATCGACGCCGCGACCGCCACGGCCGCCATCGCTTCATCCGCCGTATGCAGGCGTCCGAGCGCCTTGAGATCCGGATCGTTCATCGCCTGCACGCCGAGCGACACGCGGTTGACGCCGGCCGCGCGATAGCCGCGGAAGCGCTCGGCCTCGACGCTGGTCGGATTGGCCTCGAGGGTGATCTCGGCGTCGCGGTCGACGCTCCATGCGCCCGCGATGGCGTCGAGGATCGCCGCCACGGTCTGGGGCTTCATCAGCGAGGGCGTGCCGCCGCCGAAGAAGATCGACGCGACCTTGCGGCCCGGAGCCAGCGCAGCGCGGTGCCTGATCTCGGCCTGAAAGGCCTCGACGAAACGCGCCTCGTCCACGGGCTTGTGGCGCACGTGGGAATTGAAGTCGCAATAGGGGCATTTCGAGAGACAGAAGGGCCAGTGGACGTAGACCCCGAAGCCCGGCTCGAAATTGTGGTGTCTGGAAGCCATGGGGGCTTATCGCACGGAGTTTTCGTCATTGCGAGCGAAGGGACCGCCCGTACAACAATCGCCTCAAATCCCGATCCGTCCAAATCCCGGCAGCTTCAGCGCCGGGCGGCGGATGTCGAAGCCCGCGACGGCGCCCAGCAGGTTGAGTTCGACGCCTTCGACCCAGCCGAGCGTCAGCCCCGCATAGCCGCCGAGCGTCACGCGAAAACCCGTGCGCGAGGGGCTCGGGCCGATCCAGTGCCCGTCCAGCGGATAGTCCTTGCCGAGCGCCAGGGCCGGCATGGCGACGCCGATCTCGGGCACCTGCGTGAACACCCAGGCGACGAAGGAATTTGAATTCGGCCCGGGCCAGACGCGATAGTCGCCGGGGTTGCGGAATTCGTAGCTCGCGATCGCCGCGCGGATCTTCGGGACGAGCCGCGCCGCCTCCTCGCCATCGGCCGAGAAGACGATCTCGGGCTCATGCCCGAACCAGCGTCCGTCCGGCGCAAAGGCGTCCAGCCGGATCGGGCGGCCCCAGCCGACCTTGTCGAACCGCTCGTAGCGGGCGGCGCCCGCCTCCTTGATGACGATCCAGGTGTGGACGGCAAAGATGCCGCGCCAGCGACCGGTGCGGGCCGCATAGACGCGCACCGCCGCCGGGCTGCCGGCCACGGGACGCGGCAATTGCCCCGTGCTCGACCAGTCCGCGCCCGACCAGCTCTCAGCCGAAATGGCGCGCCAGTCGAGGGCGGCCCGCAGCATCAGCGGCACGGCGAAGAGCAGGAGAAAGACGAGGACGAAGGCCTTGATGAAGGCGGGGAGGATGGTGGTGAGGAGCGACATTGAACACCCATGTAGGTGCTGAGCGTCGAGATCGTGAGTGATCGCGGCGATACGTCGCAGGACGGGCAAACCCTCTCCCGGAGGGAGAGGGTGGCTCCGAAGCAGCCGGGTGATGGGCTACGGCGCTTATTGGAAACGTGGAACCCCCTCACCCCGGCTCGGGGCTTTGCCCCGAGTCCGCCCTCTCCCGAGGGAGAGGGTTTGCTCACTTCACCAGACACACCTTCGCCAGATCCTGAAACGCACGTGCGCGGTGCGAGAGCGCGCGCGAGCCATCAGCCGGCAACCCGTGCTTTTCCTCGGACGACATCTCGCCGAACGTCCGCTCATGCCCGTTCGGCAGGAACATCGGGTCGTAGCCGAAACCCGCGGTCCCGCGCGGCGGCCAGACCAGCGTGCCGTCGATGCGGCCCTCGAATTCTTCCAGATGCCCGTCCGGCCAGACGATCGCCAGCGCCGAGATGAACCACGCCTTGCGCTCGTCCGGCGCCAGGAAGCCGCGCTCGCGCAGCTCTGCGTCGATGCGCGTCATCGCCCCCATGAAATTCTTGTCGGTCGCCCAGCGCGCCGAATAGATGCCCGGCGCGCCGTTGAGGCCCGCGACGCAGATGCCGGAATCGTCCGCGAAGGACGGCAGGCCCGAGGCCTCCGCGCCCGCCCGCGCCTTGATCTCGGCGTTGGCCGCGAAGGTCGTTCCGGTCTCCTCCGGCTCGGGCAGGCCGAGTTCGCCGGCCGACACGGCGGTGACGCCATAAGGCTCCAGCAATTCGCGCATCTCGCGCAGCTTGCCGGCATTGTGGGTGGCGATCAGGATCTTGCCTTCGAGCTGGCGGTGGGGAGCCAATGTCTTTCCTCTTGCTTCAAGAACTGCGGAGCGCAAACTCTCATGAAAGCGGGTTGAACGGAACCCGGCCGCACGCGCCGGCTTTTCCAAACGACCCACACGGAGGAGGCAATCCATGACGTCGCCCAGTGAAACCCCGCTCGCGCTGCTCGGCCCCGCACGGCTGATCCCGCTGCTCACCATCGACAATGCCGACGACGCCGTGCCGCTGGCGCGCGCGCTGGTCGAAGCCGGACTGCACACGCTCGAGATCGCGCTGCGCACCACGGCTGCGCCGCAGGCGATCCGCAACATCAGGCGCGAGGTGCCGGGCGCGGTGCCGGCCGCCGGCAATGTCATGACCCCGCACGACCTCGCCATCGCGCGCGAGGTCGGCGCACGCTTCGCACTGTCGCCCGGCCATTCCGATGCGCTGTTGCGCGCCGCCGCCGACCATCCCGAAATGCCCTATGTGCCGGGCGTGGCGACGCCGTCCGAACTCATGCATGTCATGTCGGCGGGCTTTCACGTCGTGAAGTTTTTCCCCGGCCCGAGCTTCGGCGGCCCCGCGACCTTGCGCGCCATGGCGGCGCCCTTCCCGCATGTGCGCTTCTGCCCGACAGGCGGCACCAGCGAGGACGATCTCGAAGACTGGCTGTCGCAGCCCAACGTCATCGCCGTCGGCGGCGCCTGGCTCGCGCCGGTCGAGGAAATCCGTCGCAAGGAATGGACGCGAATCGGTGATCGCGCGCGGGCGGCGGTGGCGAAATATCTCGCGCACCGCCGGGCCGCGTGATTGACGGCTTCGTGCCGAAGGTGAGCTCCCTCCCCCTTGCGGGGAGGGCCGACTCAGCCGCAGGCTGAGCGGGGTGGGGGTCGTGAGGCCTTACATCTTGGCGGCGCAATTAAATCAGCATCGCACGACCCCCACCCCTAGCCCCTCCCCGCAAGGGGGAGGGGAACGGCATGCGACTCCTGCTTCGGCCTAAACATTCGCTATTCGATGCGGATTTTCGCGCGGCGGACGATGTCCGCCCAGCGCGGAATTTCCTGCGCGATATAGGCGCGGAACTCCTCGGGGCTCGTGACCCAGACGTCGGCGCCCTCGCGCCCGAGCGCGGCGACGAT
>JAQGKM010000108.1 GCA_028290125.1 Hyphomicrobiales bacterium
CGCCCTCGCGCAGCCGACCTATGTCGAAGACAAGGACTCGGGCGAACTGCGCCGTCCGCACCACGTCGACCTGAAGACCGGCATGTACAACGGCCGCCAGATCCTCAAGGTCAAGACGAAGGACTGAGCTTTCAGTCGCTCGCAAGACGATCAAGGCCCGGCTTTTTGCCGGGCCTTTTCTTTTTGGCGCCGTCCCGTAATCTCCCGGGCAACGATAAAAATCAGGGAGGAGACGGGTCATGACGAGTCCGGCGGACCAGGTCGCGGCGATTTCGGCGTCTCTGTCACGCGAACAGACCTACGTGCTGATGATGCGTCCCAATCCGGATGCGCCGGCGATGGCCTCGCGCGACCTGCTGCGGATCGAACACCACGAATATCTGCTCGGCCTCGAGCGCTCCGGCATCCTGTTCGCCGCAGGCCCGTTCGCGGACCGCGGCGAGAAGCCGTCCGGCTCGGGCATGATCGTCATCCGCGCGTCGAGCCGCGAGGAGGCGACCCGGATCGGCAATCAGGAGCCCTACACCCGCAACGGCCTGCGCCTGATGGACGTGCTGCCCTGGCAACGCAACGAAGGGACGTTGAAGCTCGAACTGCGGCTCGCCGACGGCGTGCTGAAGATCGACGACCGCACCTACAGGCTGACCAAGGATGCCTGAGATGGCGCCTCGCGCCTCCATTGCCGCACTGGTCACCTTTTGGCTGGGCTTCTCACTTCAACGTGGGCAGGGGCGCCAGTCTCCCTGTTTCCGGTCCGCACTCGAATAAAACCAGCATGCGTTTGCGAATGATGGCGCGACGTTGGTGAATTTGGCCGCCTCACCTGCGGAGAGAAAACCGAGCGGAGGAGCAGGCGCAATTGCCGGAGCAGTCGCGGGTTTGGGTGCGGGAGCTTGCAAGGGGGCAGCCACGTTATCTAACTCACGACTCGGTCGAACCGTTTGCAATGACCCATTGTTTTGCACGGGCCGCGCGCCAGTCGCGGCGCGCCCTTCGTTGATGGATATTGTGGGCGCCCAATTAGTCGTTCGCTTCTCGGTGTGTTTGCTCCGAACCGCACGTTTGCCCGTCGCCTTTGAACCGCTTCTGCTGGCTTTCGAAGCCTTGCCACGAGCGCCACCACCTTTAACCAAGTGAACAGCGCTCGTCGTTTGCTGACGAAGTTCGAGAACGCTCGGTGACCCGGTGAACGCGAAAGCGGAAATGGGATTGGCGGCAAAGATCAAAACGATCGCAATCCGAGTGAACATGACGACCTCTAATCGATAAGTTTAATCTGACCATTGAAACCCAAATCAAGGTGGTGAGCAAACCTAGCTCTTGTGCCCTATCGTGACGCCACCGCCGCCCCCACAACAATCATCGCGCACGCTGCCGCAAGCGGCCATCCGGCCTCGGCCCGTCCGGCCGCCACCAGCCACAGCGTCGACAGCACCGGCGCCGCGTAGGACAGCACGCCGATCAGGCGGATGTCGCCGCGCTTGACGCCGTGGTCCCAGAGAAAGAACGCCGCGCCGGCTGGACCCAGCCCCAGAAGCGCCAGCGCGGCCCATTGGCCGGCGTCCTGCGGCCAGACGGTGCGCTCGGTCGCCACATGCAGCACGCCCGCCAGCGCGGCCGTCGCGAGGCAGAAGCCAGCCACCGCGCCGCTCGGCACAGCGGCGAAGCGGCGCGAGGCGACCGAATAGCCCGCCCATACGAAAGCCGCCGCAAAGGCGAGTCCGTAGCCCGCCGACAGGGCCGAAAAGCCCTCGCCCTTGCCGACGAACAGCACCACGAGCCCGGCAAAGCCCGTCAGTGCGCCCACGATATGGCGCAGGCGAAGGGTCTCGCCCGGCAGCAGGGCCGAGAACAGCACGATCAGCAGCGGCCAGAGATAGTTCACGAGGCCCGCCTCCGCCGGCGGCGCGCTGCGCAGGGCGGCGAAGTAAAGCGCGTGGTAGAGAAACAGCCCGCCGACGCCGAGCGCCCACACTGCGGGCCGCTGGCGCAGGACGCCCGTCTCCCCGCGCCACAGCAGGACGGCGAGTCCCGCCAGTCCGCCGGTCGCAAAAGTGATCGCCGTGAGCTGGAAGGGCGGCACGTCGCCCGTCGCCGTCGTCAGCACGGCAAGCGCCGACCACAGCAGGATCGCGCCAAAGCCCGCGAGCGTCGCGGGGCCTTGAGCCCTCACACCGCGCAATCCTTGCAGCGGCCCGTGATTTCGACCACCTGGTGCTGCGCGACAAAGCCGGCGTCCCGCGCCAGATGCCCCAGCCCGGCGTCAACCTCGGGCGAGGTCGCTTCCGTCACCCGCCCGCACGTGTCGCAAATCAGGAAGGCGACCGGCGCGCTGCGCCCGTGCTGGTGGGCGCAGGCCATGAACGCGTTGCGTGAGGCCAGCCGGTGCACCAGCCCGTTCTCGAGCAAGAAATCGAGCGCACGATAGACCGAGACCGGCGCCGGCCGCTTGCCGGTGGCGTCGGCCAGCATGTCGATCATCTCGTAGGCGCCGACCGGACGCGCCGCCGCGCACAGCTTGTCGAGCACGAGCTGGCGTGCGGCGGTGAGCTTGATGTGCCCGTGCGCATGGGCGCATTGCGAGTGATCGTGCGCGTGATCGAGTTCTTGCATGCCCGCAATATAGGACGCGGGGGCGGCGGACGCGACTCCATGCGCGACAAAGTGCCGAGACCCGCGGTCGGCCGCGCCCCTCGCCAAGTTTGGTGCGGCGCACTAGGCTGGCGCGACATCACGGAGAGCCTCCCATGAGCCTGAAGACACGCAACGCCCTCGTCACCGGATCGACCAGCGGCATCGGCCTTGCCCTCGCCCGCGCGCTCGCGGCGGAAGGCGCCAACGTCACGATCAACGGCTTCGGCGCGCCCGACGCCATCGAGACCGAGCGCGCCGGCATCGAGAAGGATTTCGGCGTGAAGTGCCGCTATTCCGCCGCCGACATGTCGAAGCCCGCCGACATCGCCGCAATGGTGAGCGAGGCGGAGGCCGCCTTCGGCTCGCTCGACATTCTCGTCAACAATGCCGGCATCCAGTTCGTCGCGCCAATCGAGGAATTCCCGATCGAGAAATGGGACCAGATCATCGCCATCAACCTGTCGTCCGCCTTTCACGCCATCCGCGCGGCGACGCCCGGCATGAAGGCCCGCAAATGGGGCCGGATCATCAACACGGCCTCGGCGCATTCGCTGGTGGCCTCGCCGTTCAAGTCGGCCTATGTCTCGGCCAAGCACGGCATCGCCGGACTGACCAAGACGGTCGCGCTCGAACTCGCGACGTTCGGCGTCACCGCCAATTGCATCTCGCCCGGTTACGTCTGGACGCCGCTCGTCGAGAAGCAGATTCCCGACACCATGAAGGCGCGCAACATGACCAAGGAGCAGGTCATCAACGACGTACTGCTCACCGCGCAGCCCACCAAGCAATTCGTCACCAGCGAGCAGGTCGCGGCCTTCGCGGTCTTCCTGTGCTCGGACTCGGCGTCGCAGATGACCGGCTCCAATTACTCCATGGACGGCGGCTGGACCGCCGCCTGATGGCCAAGCGCATGTCTCACTGGACCGGCGAGAAACGCATCTCGCTGGCGCTGCAGGGCGGCGGCTCGCACGGCGCCTTCACCTGGGGGGTGCTCGACGCGATCCTCGAAGACGGACGCCTCGACATCGACGCCATCACCGGCACCAGCGCAGGCGCGATGAACGCCGTCGTGCTCGCGCAGGGCATGCTGGAGAAAGGCCGCGAGGGCGCACGCGAGCGGCTGTCGGATTTCTGGCGTTCGATCAGCGACGAGAGCAGCCTGCCGGCGCCGGTGCGCGGAATCATCGACCAGTTCTTCGGAGCCTGGCCGCTCGACGCCAATCCGTTCCAGCCTTTTCTCGACGCGGTCTCGCATTACGCCAGCCCCTACACGATCAATCCGCTCAACATCAATCCGCTGCGCGATCATCTCCTGCGTGTCGTCGATTTCGAGAAGGTGCAGGCCTGCAGGGAGATCCAGCTCTTCGTCGCCGCCACCAACGTCGAGAGCGGCCATGTCGCGATCTTCGAGCGCCCGCATCTCACCGTCGATCACGTGCTGGCCTCGGCCTGCCTGCCGATGGTGTTCCAGGCGGTGGAGATCGACGGCGTTCCCTATTGGGATGGCGGCTACATGGGCAATCCGGCGATCTTTCCGCTGTTCTACAAGACCGCCTGCCCCGACATCATGATCGTCCAGATCAACCCGATCCAGCGCAAGGGCGTGCCGCGCTCGGCCGCAGAAATCCAGAATCGCCTGAACGAGATCACCTTCAACGGCGCGATGATGGGCGAATTGCGCGCCATCGATTTCGTCAATCGGCTCGTCGACGCCGGCAAGCTGTCGCGCGACGATTACATGCGGCCCTACATGCACCGCATCGACGGCGCCGATCCGCTGAAGCAGTTCAACTCCGCGTCGCGGCTGTCGACGAAATGGTCGTTCCTGCAGGAGCTGCGCGACATCGGTTCGGCGGCGGCGAAGAGCTGGCTCGCGGTGCACTACGACGCCATCGGGGAGCGCGGCACGCTCGACCTGCGCATGGCCTATTCGTCGCTCGCCGCTACCGGAACCGCCAGACCTTCGAAACCTTGATCTCCGCATCCTCCAGCGAGCGCGTCACCGGCACGCGGTATTCGGCCAGCGCCTCCAGCCGGTCTTTCGCCAGATAGGAGCGGCCCGGATCGCCGATCAACACCGTCGCGCCGCGCCGGCGCAGGGCGTCGAGCCAATCGGTGACGCGCGCCGCCATGTCGCGCTCATACGATACGTCGCCCGCCAGCACGACGTCCCAACCCTCGTCGCGCCCGACCAGATCGCCGAGGCGCGGTTCGAGCGCGACACCGTTTTCAACGGCGTTCAGCGCCATGGCGTCCACCGCGAACGCATCGATGTCGCACGCCTCCACGCGCGCGGCGCCGGCCCTGGCGGCCGCAATGGCGACGAGCCCCGAGCCGGAGGCGAAATCGAGCACGTGTTTGCCCGCGACGATGGCCGGATTGTCGAGCAGGTAGCGCGCGAGCGCCTGTCCGCCCGCCCAGGCGAAGGCCCAGAACGGCGGCGGCAGGCCGATCTCGCCGAGTTCATCCTCGGTACGCTGCCAGAGTTCGGTCGCCTCGTCGGCGGTCCAGAGCGAGATCTCGGGCGCGTGCGGAACCGGCAGGAGGCGCGTGTTGGCCTTGATGAACGCCTGTCTGTCGTCGATCACGGCGCCAGCGCCTCGCGCCAGCCCAGACCCTGGACCGTCGCGCCGCGCGGACGATATTCGCACCCGACCCAACCCTCCCAGCCGCGCGTCGCGATCTCGGCGAGCACGGCCTGGTAGCTCACCTCACCCTCGTCCGGCTCGCGACGGCGCGGCACAGAGGCGATCTGGAAATGGCCGATCAGCGGCCAATGGCGCCCGATGCGGCGCAGCAGGTCGCCCTCCAGAATCTGCACGTGGTAGACGTCGAACAGAATCTTCAGCTCGGGATGTCCGAGCGCGTTGATGAGCTCGGCCGCATGGTCGGAGCCTTTCAGGAAATAGTCCGGCCTGTCGTAGGGATTGAGCGGTTCGACCAGCAGGGTGACGCTGGCGCGCTCGGCCTTTTCGCAGGCGTCGCTCATGTTGGCGAGGAAGGTCGCGCGCGCTGCGTCCGGAGCCGCACCGTCGAGCACGCCCGACAGGCAATGCAAGGTCTTCGCGCCAAGCTCATGCGCATAGTCCAGCCCGCGCGCGAGGCTGTCGCGAAACTCCTGCTCGCGCCCTGGCAGCGCCGCGAAGCCGAACTCGCCCGGCCCGCCCGGCGGCGCGTTGATGCCCGTCATCGGCACGCCGACATCCTTCAGGCGCTGGCGGATCTCGCGCGCCGGAACGTCGTAGGGAAACTGGCACTCGACGGCCTCGAACCCGGCCTGCGCGGCGGCGTCGATCCGGTCAAGGAACGGCGCTTCGCAAAAGAGCATCGAGATGTTGGCGCAGAAGCGGAGATGACGATCCATGATCCGCCGACCTTAGCAAAGCGGGCGCCTGCGTCCAGTGCTCAGGGTTTCAGCGTCATGG
>JAQGKM010000120.1 GCA_028290125.1 Hyphomicrobiales bacterium
GCTCGTCGGGATCAAAGCCGATGCGGCGGATTTCCTCCGCGTCGACTTCGCCCGACCACCAGCCCCAGATCGTGCCCGACAGCGCCGTGACGCTGTCTTCCGAAAAGCCGAACACCTTTCCCACATCGCGAATGGTGGAGCGCGCGCGATAGGAAATGACCGTGGCGGTGAGCCCCGCGCGCAGGCGGCCGTCGCGATTGTAGATATATTGCATGACCTCCTCGCGCCGCTCATGCTCGAAATCGTCGTCGATGTCGGGCGGCTCCTTGCGTTCGGGCGAGAAGAAGCGCTCGAACAGCAGGTCATGCTTGGTCGGATCGACCTCGGTGATGCCGAGGCAAAAGCAGATGGTCGAATTGGCCGCCGAGCCGCGCCCCTGGCACAGGATGCCGCGCCCGCGCGCGAAGCGCACAATGTCGTGCACGGTGAGAAAATAGGCCGCATAGCGCATTTGCGCGACGAGCTGCAATTCGTGGCGGATGGCGGCGGATATGTTGTCGGGCACGCCATCGGGATAGCGGAAGCGCGCGCCCTCCCAGGAGAAGGCTTCGAGCGCCTCCTGCTCGCTGGCGAAACCCTCGCGCAATTCGTCCGGATATTCGTAGGCGAGTTCATCGAGCGAGAAGGTGAGGCCGCGCAGAAATCGCAGCGTCTCCTCGATGGCCTCCGGCGCCTCGCGGAAAATGCGCTTCATTTCGCGCGGGGATTTCAGATGACGCTCCGCGTTGGCGGCGAGCCGCGTGCCGGCATTGTCGATGGTGCAGCCGGCGCGCACGCAGGTCAGCACGTCGGCGAGCGGGCGGCGCGCGGGATCGTGCATGTGCACGTCATTGGTGGCGAGCAGCGGCAGGCGATGCCTGGCCGCCAGCGCATGACGCGCCATCAGCGTGCGGCGCATGGAGCGGCCATACGTCATCGCGGCGGCAATCCAGACGCGGCCGGGCGCGATGTCCTTCAGCGCATCGATGCGCGCGGGCAGGGCGGCCTCGTTGGCGCCAGGCGTTTCCAGAAAGGCGAATTGCAGGCCTTCGGCATGCTCGGCGAGATCCTCGAAGAAGAGCGTGCACTCGCCCTTCGAGGCGCGCAGATTGCCGCGCGTGAGCAGCCGCGACAGCCGTCCGTAGGCGGCGCGGTCCTGCGGATAGGCGAGCAGGTCGGGCGTGCCGTCGGCGAAGACCAGCCGCGCGCCGGGCGCGAGATGCAGGTCATGCACGACATCGGAATTCTCGCGCGCATAGACATGCGCCCGCACCACGCCCGCCAGCGAATTGCGATCGGCGATGCCGACGCCCTTCAGTCCGAGCGCAGCCGCCTGCGCGACCATCTCCTCGGGGTGCGAGGCGCCGCGCAGGAAAGTGAAGTTCGTGGTGACGGCGAATTCCGCGTAGGTCATGGCTTCAACTCGTCATTGCGAGGAGCCGAAGGCGATGCGGTAATCCATGCCCCATGTGTGGACTCTGTAAGGATTCGCTTCGCTCGCAATGACGGCGAGACTCGTCGACCCCCACCCCAACCCTCCCCTCAAGGGGGAGGGAGTTTCCGTTGCGCTTGTTACTGAGAGTCATGTTCACGAGCGCCGCATGGAATCCCCCTCCCCCTTGAGGGGAGGGCGACTCGCCGCAGGCGAGCGGGGTGGGGGTCGTGACACGCTTGCTCGTCATTGCGAGGAGCCGAAGGCGATGCGGCAATCCATCTTCGGGCGCCGACAAAAGATTTCAGCCGGTCGCGCCATCGCAAGATGGATTGCCGCGTCGCTGCGCTCCTCGCAATGACGAGGCTGAGGTTTCGGCAAGACAAGGGCCCGAGTTTCGCCAGCAACCCCTGCCTCGTCATTGCGAGGAGCCAAGGGCGACGCGGCAATCCATGCCCCACGTGAGGCCTCTGGATTACTTCGCTCCGCTCGCAATGACGGTGAGACTCGTCGACCCCCTCCCCGCAAGGGGGAGGGGGATTCCATGCGTCGCACGTTGGCATGCGTCTCAATGAAACGCGCCACGGAAACTCCCTCCCCCTTGAGGAGAGGGCGACTCGCCGCAGGCGAGCGGGGTGGGGGTTGTGAGGCGCCAGATCATCACGCGAACAGCCCATGCACATACCATTTCGGCCGCGCCGTTTCGCTCGCATACAAGCCCTCGCGAAACAGCCAGAACCTCTGGCCGTCGCGATCTTCGATGCGAAAGTAATCGCGCGTCAGCGCGTTCGCCTCCTGTTTCCACCATTCGGGTGAAATGCGCTCGGGGCCCTCCACCGCAGCGACTTCGTGCGTCAGGCGGCGCCATTTGAAGCGCACCGGCGGGCCGTCCGGCACCGACGCGATGGCCTCCACCAGTTCGGGGTTTTCAAACAGCCGCAGCGGGCGCTCGGGCGCCTCCGACCAAATGGCGACGGGGGCGGGTCCCGCCTTGGCGTCGGTCACGGGCGTGGCGACGACCGCATGTTCGGGCCAGTGCGTGTCGCGCGCTTCGAGCCGCATCACGCGGCGCGTCCCGAGCCGCGCGCCCAGGCGATCGACGAGATCGCTCATGCGCGCCGCGCGCTCGGCGTCCGACAGCACGAGATCGCCCTGCGCCTTGCCCTTCTGCGCCAGCATGTGCTGCACGGGATCGAGGGAATCGACCGCTGTGGCGGCCAGCCGGATGACGTCGAACCCGTAGCCCACGTCGAGCACGTCCTCGTCGCGCGTCTTGCCCGCCGCTTCCAGCCGCTCGTGGAAGAGCCGCGCCATGGCCTTGGCGTCACGCAACGGGCGGCTCGCGCCCGCATGGATGTGGCGCACCGCGCCATCGACGCGAAACAGGGTGGCGCACAGGCGCTGCGCGCCCTCGCCATGCGACTCGAGCATGCGGCAGAGTTCGACCGACAGCGCCGCGATGCTGTCCTCGATCTGCGCGCGCGCCGCGACGCCCTCCGCAAAGCGCCGCTCGACGATATAGGCCGGCGCCTCGAAGCGCGGCGAGATGGCGCTGCGCGTGTGGCCGAGCAAAGCGTCGAGCGTGCCAAAGACTTTTTCGCCGAAACGTGCGGCGATGGGCGCGCGCGGGCGCATGTAGATGTCGCCGATGACCTTCAGCCCCGCGCGCTCGAGCGAAGCGACTATGCCTGCATCGAGCCGCAGCGCCGCGACGGGCAGCGCGCAGACGAGCCGCAGCAGCGGCTTTTCCTCATCGGGCGCGCGCTTCGTGCGGCTGAAGCGGGCGAAAGCCCATGCGGCTTCGGGCGTCGCGGCGACGGCGCACATGCCCGTCACGCCCTGGCGCGCGAGCCGCTGCTCGATCTCGCGCACCAGCGCGTCCTCGCCGCCAAACAGATGCGCGGCGCCGGAAATGTCCAGCATCACGCCGTCGGGCGCATCGAGCGCGGCGAGCGGCGTGAAGCGGCGCGCCCAGTCGGCGATGGCCGCAAGGCGGCGCTCCTGCGCGGCCGGATCGTGCTCGATGGCGTCGAGATCGGGCGCGATGGCGCGCGCATCCGCCAGCGAAAGGCCGGGCGCGAGGCCGAGCCGGCGCGCGGCGGCGTCGACGGCGACGAGCCGATGCGCGCTCTTGATCTTCGCGTAGGCGGCGCGGGGCCTTGCGAGATCAGGCGCGCTCGCGCCGCTCTCCAGCGCCAGATGCGGCAGGTGCAGCGAGAGATAGCGCGTCGCGGAATGAGCCATGGCGGTGATCCCAGATGAGGATGCGTGTGATGTCGGTGTCGAGGCCGGTCATGCGGCCAGCCTCCACGCCGGGCTTGGCCAGCCGCACGCCGAAATGCGCGGGGCCGGGGACGGGACGGATGTTTGGCTGCGCGGGCAGGGCGGAGGGACGGGCGGCGATTTCAAAGCGCATGCGCGCGCCGTTCTGCGCCTGCGGATGACCGAAGGCGCCGGCCGGATGCAGCAGGATCGCGGGCGCGCCGCTGGTGCGCGCGGCCTGCGTGAGGCGGCGCGCGGCGACGAGATCGAAATGCCGCACGGCGGAGCCGAGATCGGCGACGATGGCCGACGCCGCCCCGCAGCGCAGCGCCTCCTCCATCGCCCACAGCAGGTCCGGCCCGCTCTGCGCGCGCACGAAGACGAGGCGAGCGGCGTCGACGCCATGCGCGGCGAGCCCCGGCCCGTAGGGCGCGCCGTTCTCGCGCAGCGAAAATTCGTCGCTCATCCACAGGATCGGGCCGTCATGGCTGGCGGAGAACCGGGTCGCGAGCGCCAGCGCGAAGCCGGTGGCGGCGGCAAGGTCGCCCATGCGGGCGGGCGCCGCCTCATAGAGCGCGCCGCTGAACAGCCCGCCGAGCAACCGGTCGAGCACGCAGGCCTCCCGCCCGAAGGCGAGAGTCCGCACCGGCGCGGGGGCCATGCCGCCACCGGCGTGATCGAGCCCCGCAAGGGTCTCGCGGAGATAGCAGATTCGTTCCGAACTGCCGCTGGCGGACATCGGTTGGGTGACTTTCGTTCGTGTTATGTTCTCATATAGATTCCGGGGTTCGGGGAGAGAGTCAAGGAAGCTTGCGTATCCCTTCTCCCGCCATGCGGGAGAAGGTGCGCCGCGAAGCGGGGCGGATGAGGGCGCTTTCCACAGGAGACACGCTCTTATGTCGCCGAGGCCCTCACCCGTCCGGCTACGCCGGCCACCCTCTCCCGCGCTGCGGGAGAGGGAAGGACACGTGTTTTCAATGATGCGTGCGTTTTCGCCCTCGGAACCTCTGCCGTGCCTTCGCAGTTGCGGTAAGAATTCCTTAACTTTTCAGGAGCCGTCCATGAGCATCGACCTTGCCGCGCGCGCCGACACCGTACCGGCTTTCGAGGCCGGCCTTTCCGCATCCACGGCGTCCTTCGAAGTGATCGGCGAAAGCCGCTGCGGACTTGAGGTCCGGCACCGCGACGGGGCGATTTTCGCTTTCATGCTGAACGCCGCCCACACCGGTCTGGTCGACTGCCGCCGTCCCTACGAGGGCGCCGATCACGAACTCTATCGCGCCGCCGCCCGCCGTTTCGCGCAGACGCATGCGCATGAGGCCGGCCTGATCTTCTGCCGCAAGGCCGCCTGACACACACCATCGTCATTGCGAGGAGCCGAAGGCGACGCGGCAATCCATCTTCGGGTGGCTGCCGTCAGATGGATTGCCACGTCGCTGCGCTCCTCGCAATGACGAGGCAAATCTTGTAAATCCTTCTCCAAGAGCAATACGGGGAGGGGACAGCATGAACGCGCGCGACTTGCGGCTCGAGGGGCGGACGGCGATCGTCACCGGCGCGGCGCGCGGCATCGGCAAGGCGATTGCGCATGCGCTGGCCCGCGCCGGCGCCAATGTCCTTTATGCCGACATCGACGGCGCCGCGACCGGTTTTGCGACGCGCGACATCGCCGGCCAGCCCGGCTGCGGCCGCGTGCTCGGCGTGCCCTGCGACATCCGCGATCCCGCCGCCTGCGAGCGCACCGTGCATGAAGCCGTGCGGCTGTTCGGCGCGCTCGACATTCTCGTCAACAATGCGGGCAAGGGGCCGGTGCATCTCGAACGATCGCCGCGCACGACATCGCTGAAATTCTGGGAATCGGACGCCGACGTCTGGCGCGACGTCATCGCCACCAATGTCATCGGCACGTTCAACATGTCGCGCGCCGCCGCGCCCGACCTGATCCGCGCCGGCGCGCGCGGACGCATCATCAACGTCACGACATCGCTCGCCACCATGCAGCGCAAGACCAACTCGCCCTATGGCGTTTCAAAGGTCGCGATCGAGGCCGAGACGCTGATCTGGGCGCAGGATCTCGAGGGGACGGGCGTCACTGTGAACACGGTCCTGCCGGGCGGCGCGACGGATACGGATTTCGTCAGCGCCATGGGCAAGGCCAACATCGCCGCGACTGGCAGGCCTTTGTTGCAACCGGAGGTGATCGTCCCGCCGGTGCTGTGGCTGGCCTCCGACCACGCCGCGCATGTGACCGGGCGTCGATATGTCGGCAAGGATTGGGACGAGAGTCTGCCGCTGGCGGAGGCGGCGGAGCGGGCTTGTGAGGCGCCGGTGATCCGCGAGGCGAAGGACGAGCGCTGACGCGCGCTCACCCGGAGATGGCGCGACCCCCACCCCTAGCCCCTCCCCTCAAGGGGGAGGGGGACCAGATGCGTCACTTGTTAGTTTCAATCTCAATAACAAGCGCAATGGAAACCCCCTCCCCTTGAGGGGAGGGCGACTCGGGCGAATGCCCGAGCGGGGTGGGGGTCGTGGGGCCTCACCGCAATGACGAAAGCTCAAATCAGCGCCGGGCGCACGCTTTCTGCTGCCTGCTGCAAAACCGGGAGGCTCTCGCGCATCAGATTCTCGCGCGACACCCGGCCCGCCTGCGCGCTGACGTTCATCGCGGCGATCACCTGGCCGGCCGCGTTGCGCACCGGCACGGCGATCGAACGCAGGCCGATTTCCAGTTCTTCGTCGACGAGGCTGAAGCCCTCGTCGCGCACCTGCGCCAACGCGGCCACCAAGGCATCGACATCGGTCAGCGTATGGGGCGTCAACTTGCGGCGGTCCATTTGCGTGAGCAGCGCGCGCGCTTCACGCTCTG
>JAQGKM010000141.1 GCA_028290125.1 Hyphomicrobiales bacterium
AGCGCAGCGACAGCCATTGCTCGTCATCGTCCTGGAAGGAGAACACGCCCTCGTTCGGCCGGTCGAGGTCCGGCAGGAATTTTCCCAGCGTCTCGGTATATTCGATGAACGGCGTCTCGACCGCCTCGAAGCCATAAAGCTCGTAGACCTCGCGGATCGCGGAGGTCATGCGATGGATGGCGGCGATCTCGGCGGGGCCGCGATCGGCCAGTCCGCGCGGCAGGCGCGCCTTCACATTGGTCTTCGGAGTCTGGTCGGTCATGGCGCTTTTGGGCCCGGGGCGATGTGGGAAACAGGCCCGTGTCATAAGCGCAGGGGCGGGGTTGGGCAAGGCGGCGGCTAATCCTCCGCCAGCGTCGCTTCCCAATTCGACCCGGCATAGAAGAACCGGAGAAAAACGACTTACGTCGGCGTCACCGTGAAGGCGATCGTGATCCGGCGTTCAAACGACGAAATGCGGAGTCCGTGGCGGACATCGTTGCGGGATGCGCCACGTTCCGACGCGAAGTCGTAGGATTGGCAGTGCGCCTCAAGCCGACCAAGCCAGGCGGACGCTCGCTCGGCGCCCGCATTGTCCCGGACGAAATCGAAAAGCGCGTCGAGGTCGTCCACCGCCTCTGGCGAGAAGACGACGTCCCGCCGTTTCACGCACTGCCTTTCGGCTTGTCTGCGTGGCGGTTGCGAAGGCGCGCGAAAACCTGATCTGCCGGAATGCCGCGTGAAGGGTCGGACGCCATGGCGTCGAAGACCCTGGCCACATCCTCGTTCAACCAGCGTTCCACGGCCGCATCTCGTTCCTGCAACGCGCGCAGGCCGGCGCGGACGACTTCGCTGCCGGAGGCGTAAGCGCCCGATGCGACCTTGCTGTCGATGAAGGCCGCATGTTGGGAGGGAAGGCTGAAGGTGCGTTTTTCACCGTTGGACATGGGCGTCACTCCTTCCAGCATAGTATGACTTGATCATACCGACTGCAAGCGCCGGCTTGACCCCGGACAAGGCGGGGCGGACGCTGACGGCGCTATATGTCGGCACGTCATCAGAGAGCCGTTCATGCGCCTGCGCCCTTTCCTCATCATTCTGCTGCTTGGCGGCCTGGGCGTCGGACTTCTCCTCTGGCGGTTCTACTTCGCGCCTCTGGAGATCGCTGTCGTCCATCCCGTCCGCGGCAGGGCGGCGGAGGTCGTTTACGCGACCGGCACGGTGGAGCCCGAGAAATGGGCCAAGGTGATCGCGCTCCAGCGCAAGCGCATCGTCGCGCTCTGCGACTGCGAGGGGCGGACCGTGACCCTGGGCGACACACTGGGCCAGCTCGACGACAATGAGGAGCGAGCCCTGCTGCGCGAGCTCGCGGCGCGGCGCATCCGCATCCAGGGCGATCTCGAGCGCACGCGCGGCCTCGTCGCCCGCGCGGCGGCGACCCAGACCGCGCTCGACCAGCTCGTCACGCAACTCAGCGAATATGACGCGCGCATCGCCGCGCAGGAGGATCGCGTCGCCGATCTCGTGCTGCGCGCGCCGATGGATGGCGTCGTGCTGCGCAAAGATGGCGAGGTCGGCGAGATCGCCAGCACGGGCGTCAACGACGTGCTGTTCTGGGTCGGCAGGCCCAAGCCGCTGCGCGTGATCGCCGACGTCAACGAGGAAGACATCCCGCGCGTGCGCAAGGGGCAGGCCGTGCTGGTGCGCAGCGAGGGATTCAAGGACGCGCCGCTCGCCGCGCAGGTCGGCGAGATCACTCCCAAGGGCGATCCCGCCACCAAGACGTTTCGCGTCTATCTCGCGCTCCCCGACGACACGCCGCTGAAGATCGGCATGAGCGTCGAGGCCAACATCGTCACGCGCGAGAAGGACAATGCGTTGCTGCTTCCGGCCGAGGCGATCAACGCCGACGCGGTGTTTCGCATCCTCCGGGACAGGCTGGTGCGCACGCCGGTCAAGACCGGCATCCGCGGGTCGCGCATGGTCGAGATCCTGGACGGCGTCAGCGAGACGGACCTCGTCGCGTCGCCCACCGAGACGGCTTTCAGGGACGGCATGCGCGTGCGCGCGCCGGCGTCCCGATGAGCGGCATGATCGGCCTCGCCTTTTCGATCGCCAACACGCACATCCGCTCGCGCCTGCGCCAGACTCTGGTCGGCGTGACAGGCGTCGCCATCGGGGTCGGCTTTTCGGTGATGATGGCCGCGCTGATGGAAGGCTCGCAGAATGATTTCATCACGCAGCTCGTGGATTCGCTGCCGCATATTTCCGTCACCGACGAGCGGCGCGAGCCGCCGCGCCAGCCGGCCGACGTCGCCTTCGACGCCGCCGAGATCCACGGCCTGACGACGTTGCAATTGCGGCCCGGCATCAAGAACCCCTTCGCCATCATGGCGGCGCTGGAAGGCTGGCTGCCCGGCGCCGTCGCGCCTTCGGTGCAGTCTAAATCCGTGATCCGCTTCGCCGGACGCGACACGGCGGCGAGCGTCACCGGCGTCGATCCGCGCCGTGAACCCAACGTGTCAAAACTCGCGGCGCAGATCCGCTTCGGCTCGCTCGACTCGCTCTACAAATCCTCGAACGCCATCATCCTCGGCGACGGCCTGGCCAAAAAGGTTGGCGCGCGCATCGGCAATTCAGTCGTGCTGACGTCTGGCGCGGGGCGCACCATGTCGGCGACCGTGGTCGCGCTGTCGCATGCGGGCGTCACGCAGATCGACGACGGCGTCGCCTATGTGCTGATCAAGACCGCGCAGATCCTTGCGGGGCAGACGGGACTGGTGAACGAACTGCGCGTGAAGACGCGCGACGTCCTGCAGGCGCGCGACGTCGCCTCGCGCATCGAGGCCGAGACCGGCTACAAGGCGACGAGCTGGCAGGAAGCGCATGAGGACCTGCTGTCGGCGTTCCAGATCCGAAATTTCATCATGTACACGGTCGTCAGCGCGATCCTGATGGTGGCGTCATTTGGCACCTACAACATCATCTCGACCATCACGCACGAGAAGACGCGCGACATCGCCATCCTGAAGTCGCTTGGCTTTCCCGCCGCCGTCGTGCGCCGCATCTTCGTGATGGAATCGATGATGATCGGGCTCATGGGCCTGCTGCTTGGCTGGCTGTTTGGGCTGGCGATGACGTGGGGCATGCAGCAGATCGAGTTCAAGTCGCCGTTCATGGATTCGAACCACCTGCCGGTGCTGTATTCCTGGCGTCACTACGCCATCGCGGGCCTCGTCGCGTTCAGCGCTTCGGTCATCGCCGGCTACTTTCCGGCCCGCAAGGCGGCGGCGGTGCAGCCCGTCGAGATCATCCGGGGCGCCTCATGAAGGGGCCCGTCATCGAAGCGCGCGGCGTCACGCGCGTGCTCGCCGGCGAAGTGCCGGTGACGCTGATCGCGGGCGTCGATCTTGCCGTGCAACCGGGCGAGTTTCTGGCCATCACCGGGCCGTCGGGCTCCGGCAAATCCTCGCTGCTCTACATGCTCGGCCTCCTCGATCTTCCCACCAGCGGCGAAGTGCTGATCGCCGGTCGCGAAACGAGCCGGATGAGCGAGGCGGCGCGGGCGCGGCTGCGGCTGGAGACGCTGGGTTTCGTCTTTCAGTTTCACTTCCTGCTGCCGGAATTCACCGCCGCGCAGAATGTCGCTCTGCCGATGCGCGCGCTGGGAAGATTGTCCGACGAGGAGATTGCAGCACGCGCTCAAAGGCTGCTGGTGTCGCTTGGCCTCGGCGAGCATGCACACAAGCGACCCGACCAGATGTCAGGCGGCCAGCGTCAGCGCGTCGCCATTGCGCGCGCGCTCGCCAACGATCCGCTTGTGGTGCTGGCCGATGAGCCGACCGGCAATCTCGACACGGCGTCGACGGCGCAGGTGCTGGGCATGCTGCGCGACATGATCGCGGGTGAAGCGGGGAAGTCGGTGGTTGTC
>JAQGKM010000247.1 GCA_028290125.1 Hyphomicrobiales bacterium
CGGCGACGCCGCGCAGCAGGCCGCGGTCGACAAAATCAAGGAATCGATCAGCGCCGATTACGAATTCCGCCGCGTCGAGGTCGTCGGTCCGCGCGTCTCTGGCGAGCTCGTGCAATCGGGCACGCTCGGCGTCGTGCTGTCGATCGTGTCGGTGCTGATCTACCTCTGGTTCCGCTACGAATGGCAACTCGCGGTCGCGGCCGTCATCGCGACGATGCACGATCTGCTGCTGACGGTGGGCTTCTTCGCGGTCACGCGCCTCGAGTTCAACATCACGTCCATCGCGGCGATCCTGACCATCGTCGGCCTGTCGCTCAACGAAACAGTCGTGGTGCTCGACCGTATTCGCGAGATGATGCGCAAGTACAAGAAGCTGCCGATCGCCGACATGATCGACCTGTCGATCAACGCGGTGCTGTCGCGCACCATCATGACCTCGACGACGACGACGCTCGCGCTGCTGGCGCTGGTGTTCTTCGGCGGCCACGTCATCCAGTCGTTCTCGCTGGCGATGATGTGGGGCGTGATCGTCGCGACCTATTCGTCGATCTTCATCTGCTCGCCGATCCTCATCTACCTCGGCGTCCGCCCCGGCGACCTGGCCGAGCCGGTCGTGGAAAAGGTCAAGCCTGGCAAGCCCGGCAAGGCGACAGCCTAGGGCTTGCGCCTGTCCTGCCGACACCTACATCCAGTGTTCGTCATTGCGAGCGAAGCGAAGCAATCCTGAGGCCCCATGTGAGGCTTCTGGATTGCTTCGCCTTCGGCTCGCAATGACGGTGCTGGCGAAGAGCGGGGCGACATGGCGGAACTGACGCGCAGATATGACGGCTTCGTGCCGGGCGCCTTCGAGATCGAGGGTTTTGGCTCGGGCGGCTTCCGCTTCGCCGATATGTCGCACCGCGGCTCGATCATCGCCTTGCCGTCCGGCATCCTCATGTGGGCGGCGCAATCGCCCGCCGACATCACGCCCGACATGCTGGCGCCCGTGCTGGCCGAACCCGCCGGCGCGATCGAGCTTCTGCTGATCGGCACGGGGCGCGAACTGCTGCCGATCCGCGCCGACGTGCGCGCGGCGCTCAAGGCGCACGGCATTGGCGTCGACCCGATGGCCACGAGCCACGCCATCGCCACCTACAACATCCTCTTCGCCGAGAAGCGCCGCGTCGCGGCCGCGCTGCTGGCGGTCGCATGAGCGGGGCGGCGCTCGAGAGCCATTACGAAGCCTGCGCCGACATGCTGCGCAAGGAGGATGCCGACCGCTATTTCGCCAGCCTTTTCGCGCCCGAGGCGAAGCGCCGGCACCTGCATGCTCTCTATGCCTTCAGCCTCGAACTGGCGCGCGTGCGCGAACTCGTGTCCGAGCCGCTGACCGGCGAAATCCGCATGCAATGGTGGCGGGATGCGTTGTGCGGCGAGGGCAGGGGCGATGTGCATTCCCACCCGATCGCGGGCGCGCTGCTCGACACGGTCACGCGTTTCAATCTGCCGGTGCAGGCGCTGAAGGATCTGATCGAGGGCCGCTCCTTCGATCTCTATGACGATCCGATGCCCACCAAGGGCGATCTCGAAGGCTATTGCGGCGAGACGTCGTCGTCGCTGATGCGGCTCGCCTCGCTCGTGCTCGCAGATGGGCGCGACCCCGGCGGCGCCGAGGCCGTGGGACATGGCGGCGTGGCTTATGCGATCACCGGCCTGCTGCGCGCACTGCCGTGGCACGCGTCGCGCGGCCAGCTTTATCTGCCGGGCGATCTGCTGGCGCGACACGGCGTGACGCGCGACGAAGTCGTGTCGGGGCAGGTCACGCCGGGCCTGTGCGACGCGCTCGCGGAAATGCGCGCGCTCGCGCGGCATCATCATGCACGCGCGCTCGACGCCGCGCCGCAGATGGAGCCGTCCACGCGCGCCGCGCTGATGCCGCTCGCGGTCGTGCCGGTCTATCTGAAGCGCATGGAGAACGGCGGCTACGAGCCCTTCCGGACGCTGATCACCGCGCCGTCGTGGCGGCGGCTTTATGCGCTGTGGGCGCTGAGCCGAAAACTCTAATTCGTCATTGCGAGGAGCGAAGCGACGCGGCAATCCATCTGGTGGCAGCTACTCGAAGATGGATTGCCGCGTCGCCTGCGGCTCCTCGCAATGACGAGGGTTCTATTCAGCCGCAGCTTGAGAGGCGCCGGAAAGCCACGCCTCAAGATCCGCGCCCGCCCGCACCGACATCGCCTTCTTGCGCGCGACCGACTTCTCGGGTCCGCGCAGCTTTTTGCCATCCTCGGAGCGCAGCGGTTCGGTCATCGGCGGGAACAGGCCGAAGTTGACGTTCATTGGCTGAAACGAGCTGCGGCCGGCGTCGATGGTTTCGATGTGTCCGCCGGTGATGTGGTTCAGCAACGCGCCCATGGCCGTGGTGGACGGCGGCATGGTGAACGCGTGGCCGAGCCGCTCGCTGGCGGCGAGTCGTCCGGCGATCAGGCCGACGGCGGCGCTTTCCACATAGCCTTCGCAACCGGTGATCTGGCCGGCGAAACGCAAGCGCGGGTCGGCTTTCAAGCGCAGCACGCCATCGAGCACGCGCGGCGAGTTCAGGAAGGTGTTGCGATGCAGGCCGCCGAGCCGGGCGAACTCCGCGTTTTCGAGGCCGGGAATCGTGCGGAACAAAGCCTGCTGCGCGCCGTATTTCAGCTTCGTCTGGAAGCCGACCATGTTGTAGAGCGTGCCCAGCGCATTGTCCTGGCGCAGCTGCACGACGGCATAGGCCTTCACGGTCGGGTTGTGCGCATTGGTGAGGCCCATCGGCTTCATCGGCCCGTGCCGCAGCGTCTCGACGCCGCGCTCCGCCATGACTTCGATGGGCAGGCAACCGTCGAAATAGGGTGTGCCTTCCCATTCCTTGAAGCTGGTCTTGTCGCCCGCGATCAGGCCCTCGACGAAGGCGTAATACTGGTCCTTGTCCATCGGGCAGTTGATGTAGTCGGCGCCGGTGCCGCCCGGGCCCTGCTTGTCGTAGCGCGACTGAAACCACGCCTTCGTCATGTCGATGGAATCGCGATGCACGATGGGGGCGCTCGCGTCGAAGAACGCGAGTTGGTCCTCGCCGGTCTTCTCGATGATCGCCTGCGCGAGCGCGGCGGAGGTGAGCGGGCCGGTGGCGACAATCACATTGTCCCATTCGGCCGGCGGCAATCCGGCGATCTCGCCGCGCTCCAGCGTCACCAGCGGATGTTCGGACAGCGTTTTGGTGACGGCCTCGGCGAAGCCTTCGCGGTCCACCGCCAGCGCGCCGCCCGCCGGCACCTGGTTGGCGTCGGCGCAGGCCATGATGAGAGAGTCCATGCGCCGCATCTCGCGGTGGATCAGGCCGACGGCATTGGTGGTCGGCTCGTCCGAGCGGAAGGAATTGGAGCAGACCAGCTCGGCGAGCTTGTCGGTGTGGTGCGCGTCCGTGCCGCGCACGGGCCGCATCTCGTGCAGCACGACAGGCGCGCCGGCGCGGGCGATCTGCCAGGCGGCTTCAGACCCGGCGAGACCGCCGCCGATGACGTGGATGGGGGATGTGTTGGATGACATGGCGCGGACCATACGGAGGGGGTCCGGAGGGCGCAAGAGAGTCGCCGTCATTGCGAGCGGAGCGAAACAATCCAGGCCCGAGTCGTCTTCGGTTGAAAGACACGCCCGTGACATGCCCCTCGCGCAGCCTCTGGATTGCTTCGCTGCGCTCGCAATGACGGGGCTGGCGTTTCGCAAGCGAGGGAAGGGCGGACAAAAACAGAAAACGCCCGCCGGGGAGGACTCGGCGGGCGCTTCTGGTGCGGAACGAGGCGGAGGGGTCCCCGGTCCGGAAAGGGTCTGCTTAGAGGCCGGCGCTGCGGCGCGCGACGTCGTCGATTTCCCAGCGGGCGATTCCGAGGTCGGAAAGCTCGCGGTCCGTCAGGCAGTAGAGTTCGCGCAGGGAAGCGCGGTAACGGCGCCAGGCGCCCAGCTTGGTCGATATGAACTTGATGGCTTCGGTCATGGTCTTCGCTCTGTTGGGGCGGGGAGGAACGCCCCTTTGATGCAATGCAATATAGCCAACATGGTTCGTCTTCAGTACTGGAGAAGCTGCTCGGCAGCCATGCGAAATTAGCATGGATCATACGTGATCCACCCCGAGTTGGCGCGTCTTTCTGTTGCGAATCGGCCAGCCAAGCCACGAATCGGGCACGTGGCAGAAGAAAACGCCTGCGGTTTACGCATTGCTAACACTTTTGCACTGCGGCGTGACGCAGCTGTGGCGCCGGGGTTGCAATGTCGTCTTCCGGATAGACCGGAGATTTCCCCATGCATGCCTGGAAAAGATTGACGCTCGCCGCCCTCGTGGCCGCACTCCCGATGCTCACGACCGCCACCGTCCACGCAGATGCGCTGGATGACATTGTCAAGGCTAAGGTTTTGAAGGTCGCGGTGCCGCAGGACTTCCCGCCTTTCGGGTCCGTGGGTCCGGACATGCAGCCGCGTGGCTACGATATCGACACGGCGGCCCTGATTGCCAAGGAAATGGGCGTCAAGCTTGAGCTTGTGCCTGTTTCGAGTGCAAACCGCCTGCCGTATTTGCAGACCAAGAAGGTCGACCTGATCATCTCCTCGCTCGGCAAGAATCCGGACCGCGAGAAGGCCATCGACTTCACGGTCGCGTATGCCCCGTTCTACTCGGGCGTCTTCGGCGGCGCGTCCGTCAAGGTGTCGGCGATCGGCGACCTGTCGAAGAAGACCGTCGGCGTCACCCGCGGCGCGCTCGAGGATCTCGAGATTTCCAAGATCATCCCGGCCGACGCCGACCTGCGCCGCTTCGAGGACAACAACACGACCATCTCGGCCTTCCTCAGCGGCCAGGTGCAGCTGATCGCCACCGGCAATGTGGTGGCGGCGGCGATCCTCGAAAAGAATCCGCCGAACCGTCCCGAGCCGAAATTCGTGATCAAGGATTCGCCCTGCTACATCGGCCTCAACAAGGATGAGCCGGCGCTGCTCGCCAAGGTGAACGCCATCATCAAGAAGACCCGCGCCGACGGCAGCCTCGACGCCGTCTCCAAGAAGTGGCTCGGCGCGCCGATCCCGGCTGACCTGCCGGGCTGATCGGCAAATGAATCTGGCGCTGAGCGATCTCACCGACAACGGCGGGCTGTTCCTGAAAGGAGCCGCCTTCACGGTCGTACTCACCGCCGTGGCGATCGTCGCCGGGCTCGCGCTCGGCGTGCTCGGCGCGGCGGGGCGGCGCTCGACGCTCGCGCCCGTGCGCTGGATCACCGGCGCCTATGTGGAGCTGATCCGCAACACGCCGTTCATCGTGCAGCTGTTCTTCATCTTTTTCGGACTGCCGCGGCTTGGCGTGCGGATGGGCAGCGCCGAGGCGGCGTTCCTCGCCATGGCAATCAATCTCGGCGGCTATTCGACCGAGATCATCCGCGCGGGTCTCGATTCTATCGGCAAGGGATCGTGGGAGGCGGGCTATTCGCTCGGCCTCACCAAATGGCAGACGTTTCGGCTCGTCGTGCTGACGCCCGCCTTGCAGAAGGTCTATCCGGCGCTGACGAGCCAGTTCGTCATCATCCTGCTCGGCTCTTCCGTCGTGTCGCAGATCGCCGTGGAGGAGCTCACCTATGTGGGCAGCTACATCCAGTCGCGAAATTTTCGCGCCTTCGAGACGACGCTCGTCGTCGCGGCGATCTATCTCGTGCTCGTTCTGCTCTTCAAGCAGGTCTTCGCTTTCGTCGAGCGACGCGTCTTCGCCTACACGCAGGTGTCCCGATGACCGAGTTCACCCTGTGGGACATCGTCCGCAACCTGCTGCTCGCCGCGCGCTGGACGGTGCTGCTGTCGGTGATCGCCTTCATCGGCGGCGGACTGGTCGCCATGCCGATCACCATGGCGCGCATTTCCGACAGCAAGGCCTGGCGTCATGCGGCGCGCGGCTACATCGCGCTGATCCAGGGCACGCCGCTGCTGGTGCAATTGTTTCTCGCCTTCTTCGGTCTCGCGCTGCTCGGCTACAACGTCTCGCCGCTGGCGGCAGCGGCTCTGGCGCTGACGCTCTACACGAGCGCGTTCCTGGCCGAGATCTGGCGCGGCGCCGTCGAGGCCGTGCCGCGCGGGCAATGGGAGGGGGCGAAATCGCTGGCGCTCAACCGTTTGCAGCAAATGCGGCTGATCATCGTGCCGCAGGCGCTGCGCGTCGGCATCGCGCCGACCGCCGGCTTTTCCGTGCAGGTGGTGAAGGGCACGGCGCTGGCCTCCGTGATCGGCTTCGTGGAATTGACGAAGGCCGGGACGGTGATCTCCAACGCGACCTTCGATGCCTTTCGTGTCTACGGGCTGGTGGCGCTGTTCTACTTCGCGCTGTGCTATCCGCTGTCGCTCGGCGCCAAGGCGCTGGAGCGCCGCATGGGAGCCGGGCAGGGGCATTAGTGGAGGAAGCGCGCCCCTCTCCCGCGCGGCGGGAGGGGGTGGCAGGCGAAGCCTGACTGGTGAGGGCGGCGCCGCTTCGATGGTCTTGAAGGATGAGTGATTTAGAACGCCCTCATCCGTCGCGCGTTGAGCGCCA
>JAQGKM010000023.1 GCA_028290125.1 Hyphomicrobiales bacterium
CCGCGTTATGATAGAGGCCTCTCCCACGGCTCGCGCCCCTCGATTCAGGCGTGGGCCGTTTGACTTTTATCGGCGTCGATTTGGAGCCTGCATGGCTAAAGAAGAACTTTTGGAGTTTCCGGGCACGGTCAGTGAAGTCCTGCCCAACGCGACCTTCCGCGTGAAGCTCGAGAACGATCACGAGATCATCGCCCACACCGCGGGCAAGATGCGCAAGAACCGCATCCGCGTGCTGACCGGGGACAAGGTGCTCGTGGAAATGACGCCCTACGACCTGACCAAGGGCCGCATCACCTATCGCTTCAAGTAAGCGGAAAGACGCCCGGCGTGACGCACGATGCCAAGGCAGACGACCTGAACGGTCGCTCGACGGAAGAACCGGGCGGGACGTCGGCACAGACCTCCGCGCAGACGCTTTCGCAGACGGTTTCGCAGACCTGGCGCCCCAAGCTGGTCCTGGCGTCCGCGTCGCCGCGCCGGCTGGCGCTTTTGCAGCAGGTCGGCATCGAGCCCGACGCGCTGATCCCTGCCGATCTCGACGAGACGCCGCGACGCAACGAGCTGCCGCGCACGCTGGCGGCCCGGCTCGGGCGCGAAAAGGCCGAGGTCGCCGCCGCGCTGGTTCGCAAGAATCCCGAACTCGAGGGCGCCTTCACGCTTGCCGCCGATACGGTGGTGGCGGTGGGCCGGCGCATCCTCCCCAAATGCGAAGTGACCGAGGAAGCCGCGCAGTGCCTGCGGCTGCTGTCGGGCCGCGCGCATCGCGTCTACACGGGCGTCAGCCTCGTCACCCCCAAGGGCGCGGTGCGCAATCGACTGGTGGAGACGCGCATCCGTTTCAAGCGGCTGTCGGAAGCCGAGATCGAGGCCTATCTGGCGTCGGGCGAATGGCGCGGCAAGGCGGGCGGCTACGCCGTGCAGGGACTGGCCGGCGCCTTCGTGCTGAAGCTGATGGGCTCGTACCCGAGCGTCGTCGGCCTGCCGCTTTACGAGACCATGTCCATGCTGTCAGGGGAGGGCTATCCGACCCACCTCCTGTGGCTCAATCGCGTCTGAGACAAGGCCATGAACATCGCCAACGACAACGCTGCGAAAGCCGCGCCCTGTCCGATCTGCCGCAAGGCGTCGGCGCTGGCCTATCGGCCGTTCTGTTCGAAGCGCTGCGCCGACGTCGATCTCGCACGCTGGCTCGGCGGAACCTATGCGATTCCGGCTGCCCCGACCGACCCCGACGAGGACGATGAAGAGACCCCGCCGCGCCGTCCGCGCGCGTCCGACGAAGACTAGGGAAAAAGCGCAGGCGCCTCAGAAAACAACGCGGAAGCGCTGGACAAGCCGCGCCTGCCTTCCTATAAACCGCCCACTCGCAACGGCCTCCGGCCAGCGCGGGAAGCCCGGGTAGCTCAGTTGGTAGAGCATGCGACTGAAAATCGCAGTGTCGGCGGTTCGACTCCGTCCCCGGGCACCACTCCGCAAATCCAGACACGTCTTCCGCATCGAACCGGTGTCGCGCTCCGTCCGGATCCGCGATCTCTGATTCACGTCAGCTCTTCGTTGCGCCGAGAACCTGCGGGTTGATGACGTTGGTCGGTGCGCCCGCGGCATAGGCCAGGATCTGGTCGAAGATTTCGCTGAACTGCTTCTCGTAGGCTTCCAGACTGACGTAACCGATGTGCGGCGTCGCTATGACGTTTGGCATCGTCAGCAGAGGATGGTCGGTCTCGCGCATGGGCTCATCCTCGAACACGTCGACCGCCGCCTTGCCGGGCCGTCCCGCGCGGAGCGCGTTCACCAGTGCGCCGGGAGCGATCAGGGGCGCTCGGGCGGTGTTGATGAAAATGGCGGAGTGTTTCATGCAGGCGAGATCGGCCTGCGTCACGATGTGGCGCGTGGCATCCAGCAGCCTCATGTGCACGCTGATCACATCGCACTCGGCGTAAAAACTCTGCTGCGAGGTCGCCGTGCGCCAGCCGTCCCTGTTTGCGCGCTGGCGCGTCGCCTCACGCGCCCAGACAACAACGTCCATGCCGAAGGCTTTTGCGTAATTCGCGACTTCGCGGCCGATACGCCCATATCCGTGGACGCCGTAGACCTTTCCGCGCAGCGTTGAACCTACGCCGCATTGCCACTGGCCTGCCTTCAGCGACGAAACCTGACGCGGCAGATCACGCGCGGCCGCAAGCGCCAGCAGGAAGGTGAGTTCTGCGGCGGCGTAACTTGGCGTTTCGGCGTGCTGGCTGGAGGAGAGGATGATGCCGTGTTTCGTGCAGGCGTCGACGTCGATATGCGGAAAGAGACTCCGCTGCGAGATCAGCCTCAACTTCGGGAGCTTCGCAAGCAAAGGCGCACGAATGTGCGTTCGCTCGCGGATCAGGACGAGCGCCTCGACATCGCGCAAGCGCGCCGCGAGTTCGTCCGTATCCTGGACGTGATCCTGAAAGATGGTCACCTCGTGCCCGGCAAGCTTGGCGAAACACGGCAAGCCGCGAATCGTGTCGAAGTAATCGTCCAAGATCGCGATACGCATGGTTTCTCCGCTCAGCCTGGCTGCATGGCGTTTTTTGCCCGCTCGATAATGGCGGGCGGCGTCGCGTAGATGCGCTCAAGCAGGGCTTGAAGCTCGGCGCCCGTCATTCCATCGACCGTGACGCTGCTCTGGGCTGCTTCCGCGAGAAACTCCTTGTCCTCAAGGGTCGCATCGAAGGCCTTGCGAAGGGCCGCCAGTCGATCGGCGGGGACATTCGGGGGCGCTGCGTAGGGGTATCCGATCGACTGCCGCGCGAAGACGAGTTCGAGCAGTCGGCGATCGTCCTCGTTCTGCGCGAAATCGAGAATGACAGGCACGTCCTTCAGTTCGGGCCTCGCCTTCAATGTGTGCTGAGCAAGGATGTGAATCTTGCCGTTATCGATCCAGTCGCGCTTGGCCGTCAGCAGGGACGAATAGGAAATGCTCGTCGCGCCATCGACCTCGCCGCGCTCGACCGCCAGCATGGATTCCGCCGAGCCCTGATAGCCGTTGACCGTCTTGATCTTCGTGCCGAGCACGGTGTTGAGCACACGCCCGTATATGCTGCCGTCGGAGGCGGGACCCGACGTCGCCGCCGTCATCCCGCGTGTGCGAAGGTCCTGAAACGTCTTCACGCCGCTCGCGCTCCAGGCGATCGCCACGCTGACTTCTCCGCTCGGCGTCCCGATCCAGTTGAACTTCAACGGGTCGTAGCGAACGCCATTGTTGTCGACGATCGGCAGCATGGTGATGCCGCGCGAGAAGGTCCCGATGACGGAGCCGTCCTGCTTGGCGTTGTTGTAAAGATGGTTCGCCATCGTGAGGCTGCCGGCGCCCGGCATGTTCTGGACGACCAGTCGAGGTTTGCCCGGCAGATATTCTCCCATTCGGCGTGCGAGCAGTCGCGCGTAGAGGTCGTAAGCGGCCCCTGGCGGATATCCGACGATGACGGTCAGCGGCTGCGCGCTGAAGAAAGCCTCCACACTCTGGGCAGCGGCCGGCGCCGTGGCGACAAGCAGGCAAGCCGTCGCCAGAATGGCGCGCCGGTGCGTCGTTGCAAGCATGATGAACTCCAGTCTGGCATCAGAAGAATGGGCGGCCGAAGCCGCCCATCGGGTTCTCTTATTTGGCGAGTGGATCAGGCCGCACCTGAATGTGGACGGCGCGGGGGCGCGACCCCATGCCGGTCTCCATCAGCCAGGGCGTGCGGTCGCCATTCGTGCTCCAGAGACCGCGGCCCTTCCATCCGGCAGTGATATCGTCAATGCGTCCGTCGAGGCCCTTGGCGTAGAAGCCCATGGGGTAGGGCACGCGCAGCATCACCATCTGGCCGTCCTTGTAGGCGACGAAGCCGTCCTGAAGATTGGCGGTCGAGATCGGGATGTTGTCGCCGAGGCCTAACGTGTTGTGGTGGTCGACCCAGGTGTAGTAGCTCGCTTCTGCGCTCGTCGTCTCGCCTTCGAAGCCGGGACCCGGATAGCGGTGAAACGCCCAGCCCTCCGGGCAATGATTGCCCGTTGCAGTGGGTCCGTTCAGCGGTCCCTTGCACTTGCGGATGTCGAAGCTCGCCAGCGATCCGTTGGAGGCCGATCCCCAGAGCACGCCATCCTTGTCGATGTCGCCGCCGCGGATGCCGCGCCCTTCCTTGGGCATGTTGAAGATCTGCGACAGCTTCGTCTTGGGATCGTAGCGCAGGAACGCCGGGTTTCCGGCGAAGACCCCGACCGTGTACCAGACCGAGCCGTCAGTCGGATGCGGCATGACGGCGTAGGGCCCGCCTGGCACGCGCTTGTCCTTCGCCGGATCCACCGGCGCGTTCGGCTCCGCATAGTCGTCGAGCTTGCCATTGCCGTTGGTGTCGAGCACGAACGGCGCCCAGCCGGTCGAGGCTTTCACATCGCCGGTCTCGTCGTATTTCTTCGTGTTCACCCAGCCTGCGACCGGACCGGTGCCGCTGAACCACAAGGTCTCGTCGGCGTCATATCCGAATTGCGGGTGATGCGACGCGAAGCAGGTGTCGATGAAAGAATATTTGCCGGTCTTGGGATCGTACATGGCCGCCTGCCGGGCGGATGTGTCGATCGGGAAGGCCTTGGCGCTGGGATGTTCTGATCCCTTCTTGCACCAGTCGGGGTTCGGCATGCCGCGTACGCTGGCCGAGAGCCACAGCCGGCCCAGCCGGTCGATCATCGAATTGTGGTTGTTGGCGCGCGTATCCCAGAGCTGACGCCCGCCCCAGTAGGCAGAGTCGGCCGCTGGCATCACCGCGCCGGCGTGTCCGGGTCCGAGCGACAGCGGCATGTTCGGATCCGCAACCGGCATCTTGAAATAGGTGACCTCGGCTTTCTTGGGATCGAGGATCGGCATCATGTCGGTCGAATATTCCGGCGAGCCGTAGAGCGGCCCGTAAGCATTGACTGTCGGGTTGCGGCGGTCGGACGAGATCAGGTCGTGGAGATACTTGTCCGGCGTCGACCATTCCCAGGACGACACGACGACGTTGCGCTCGACGCCTTCAGGACGTTTCGGTTTCTCGCTCGGCAGTTCGCCCTTGGCGACACGGTCGGTCCAGTCGCCAAAGTATTTATACGGCACGCCGCCGAAAGCGCCGGCGATCCGGTTCGTCATGGCGTCGCCCGCCTGTCCCGATTGCAGACGCCGCTGCCAGGCTTCCTCGCCGGTGTCGAAGTGGCCCAACTGCGCGGGAATGGTCCGCGTGGCTTCCTGCCCGAGCTGGTGGCAGCCCACGCAGTCGACATTGTTCATCTGCTTGAGCCACGCATCGCGCGTAACCTCTTTGGGAATGTCGGTGCTGCCGCCGAAATCCTTGGCCGGCGGAATCTTCAGCATCGAGTACCAGTAGATCGCCGGATAATAATGGGCCGCGGCCTTGGCGTCCGGCGCTGCGGTAGCTGCATGATCGAGGATCTGCCCCGGCTTGGCGCGCATCTTGGGAGAGTCGATCAGTCCATAGCCGCGAACCCAGACCTGATAATTCGCGACCGGCAGATCGGGGATCACGTAACGCCCCGACCCGTCGGTCACCACCATCTTGGCGAACTTGGTGGGGAGGTCGGTCGTCTCGGCGATCACCCAGACGCCGGCCTCCGGTCCAGCGGGGCCGCGCACCACGCCACCGATGTCGTCGCTATCGATGGCGACGGTTGCGGCGGCGGCGGGCGCAGTTTGCGCGACCGCCGGCGACATGTCGGATGCTCCGACGAGGCCCGTCGCGATGGCCGCTGTAGACAACAGCAAATCCCTGAACGCCATGATTGCCCTCCCGTGTTTTCGTTTCTTGAAAAAGTTGTTGGTCGATCAATAAGTGTCCGGCTGGTTCGGCTGGCGTTCGGTCTGCTCGCCGATGGTGTTCACGAGCCGACCGATCTTCTCCACCCGTCCGTCGAGTGTCTGCCCGATGGCGATGCCGTGCGGCTCTCCCGGCGCGAACGGCAGTTCCTCCGGCGCGCCGCTCAGGATCAGATCGCCCGGCCGCAGCGGCATGACATGCGACAGGTATTCAACCAGTTCCTGCACGCTCCACAACATGGCGTTGGTGCGCGTGTCCTGTCGCGGCTTGCCGTCGATCCACGCCTTGACGAAAAGATCGTGCGGATCGCCGACGAGATCGCGCGGCACGACCGTGCGGCTGAGGGGCGTGTAGCCGGGGAAATTCTTCATCCTGATGCTGTCGTTGGTGCGACGACCTTCGCGGAGCTTGGTCCACCAGGAAAAGTGCATGGTGAAGTCATTGGCGAGAGTGTAGCCGGCGATATGCTTGTCGGCGTCCTTCGCCTTCACGCGATAGGCTTCGCGGCCGATCACGATCGCGACTTCCAGCTCGAAGTCGAATTGCTTGCCGCCGTGTTCGCGCATGATCGTGTCGCCATAGGCGCCGATGGCTGAGCGCGAGCCGAAGAACAGGTCGGGCAGGAGGCGGATCGCCTTGGGCGGATCGCTTTTTCCGGAGATGCGGCTCGGACGGTCGTAGTTATGATAAGTGTGAAAGATGTTCCACGGCTCGGGCACGCAGGGGCCGAACTTCACGCTGTCGATGTGCTTCCAGCCGTCATCGGGCGAGGGCTGCAGGTCGAGATTGCGCAGCCAGTCGTGCCAGCGGTCCCAATCGTTCAGAAACTCGCGCATGGCGGGCGCCGGCGCGCCGGGCGTCGAGCGCCGCGCGACGATTTCAGCCAAGGGCAGGACCTGATCGTGGACGACGACGGCTGTCTGCTGCCCGCTTGCTCCGGCAAGGACGCCGATGCCGAAGACATTTTCGATGTTGTCATCCGGACCCATTAATTTTCCCCCCAACCTTTTTAGATCACGTCCTGTCGGCCGCGAAGAGCTTCTTCAGATATTCGAGCGCGTCTGGCGGCGCCTTGTCGATCAGTGCGATCGCATCGAGAACGCCCTGTGCGCTGACCGGGCTGATGTCGACTCCGAGCTTCACGGATTCTTCCAGGAACTGCGGGTCCTTGTGCGCCGCAGCGAAGGCGGTTTGCAGAGCTTCGGCGCGCGCCGGCGGTATCCCGGGAGGCGCTGCAAAGGGCCGCGACAGTTTGTAGGGAAGTTCGGTGAGTTCGATCAGGGCCCGCGCCTCAGGCGTCTTGGCGAGTTCGCGCGCGGTCGGAACATCGGCAAGCATCGGATGCCGCGTTTCGCGGCCGAACTGCACGATCGTCCGGATTCCGCTGCCCGGCTTCAACCAATCCGGTTTGATGGTCCGCACGCCCGAGAGATCGACCATGCGCCCATGCACTTCATTGCGGTCGACGGCAAGAAAGAGCGCTGCACTGTCGGGATATCCCGCGACCATCTTGTAGCGAAGCCCGATCGTGTCGCGCAGGATCACCGGCACGTCGTTGCTGGTCGATCCCTCGGCCGAGCCGCCCAGCACCAGCTTGTCGGTATCGATCGCGTCGCGAATGGTCTTGATCGGGCTGTCGTCGCGCACCACCAGAATGTACGCATCGTCGAGGAAGCTCGAGGACGATCCGAGCCACGTCATCTTGCTGCTGTCGAACTTGGCGCTCGGATTGTTTTTCAGCGCCCCGACCAGCGCGATGTTGCGTCCGAAATGCGCAATGGTGGCGCCGTCCTTCGGCGCAAGATTATAGAGATGATTGACGGCGACGAGGCTGCCGGCTCCGGGCATGTTCTGCACGGTGACGGAGGGGCCGCCCGGGATGAACCGTCCGATGTGCCGGGCGACGAGCCGCGCATAGACGTCGAAGCCGCCGCCCGTGCCATAGCCGACGATCAGGTTGATGCGCCGGTCCTTGTAGAAGTCCGCCACGCCGTTGGATTGGGCGAGGGCAGGGGCAGACGCAACAAGGGCGCAAGCGAAAGTCAACGCAACGCGGCGTATCAAACTCATGTTCGGCCTCCCTGGCTAGCTCGCGACATGGCGGCCATTTTGGGAAGCCTACGCCTTCAGACAGCGGAGCTCTCATCCATTTTGCAGGCGACGTGATCGGTTCACGCATGGCCCCGCAGAGCGGTCACAGGCAAAGCCCCAGTCTCGAGGCCGGTGACGCCCGACGCCGCCAGGACCCTTCAGTCACGTGGCCCCAGACCTGCGCGTCACCACGCGTGCAGGGTTGCCGGCCACCGTCGCGCCTGAGGGCACGTCGCGGGTGACGACGCTTCCGGCGCCCACGATGGCGTCGTCTCCGATCGTCACGCCCGGCAGGATGATCGCCCCGCTGCCGATCCAGACGTTTGCCCCGATTGCAACAGGGCGGCCGAACTCCAGCATCTGCCGACGCAGCGCCGGGTCGCGTGGATGGTCGGGGGTCAGGATCTGCACGTTCGAGCCGATCTGCGTCAGACTTCCGATCGTCACGCTGCACACGTCGAGAATGCAGCAGCCGAAATTCAGGAAGACATCGTGGCCGAGGCTGATGTTGTAGCCGTAGTCGCAATAGAAGGGCGGACGGATGTTGCAATTGTCGCCGACGCGCGCGAACAATTCTTTCATGAGCGTCGCCCGCTCAGCCTGCGAGCGCATGATCGTCGCGTTGTAGCGGTCCATCCATTCGGAGGCGCGCCTGTTGTCCGCCGCCAGCTCCGGATCGTCCGCGATGTAAAGTTCGCCGGCGAGCATCTTGTCTTTCGGGCTGCGGGTCATTTCAGCTGCCTTCCTGCGTGATCGCGCCCCCGCGCCATTCCGCCCTCAACGCTCGAGACGTGACCTCAGTTTGCTCGCCCTGAACGCCGGACACACGGAACTTCGCAGGCAGCCTGTCCGTTCATCTGGCTGAAGCGTCGGTTTCAGGAGACCTGCTGTGCGGCTGATCATTGGAATTGTATTCGGCTTTCTGCTGACCGTGGCTGGAGCCTATGTGCATGATTCGGGTTCGGTCGACGCCAGCGCGCGTCTGGTCAACTGGGACGTCGCGGACCGCACCTTCAACGGCGCGCGCGAAAATGCGCAGCGTGGCTGGGACCGGATGACCGGCCGCCAGGATTTCACCACCTCGACCGACGGACGCGAGCGTCTGTAAGCGTCATTCTGCGGGGGCCGGCAGCGATGCAAGCGCTGCGGCTCCCTTCTTTTTGGCGAAGCGGCTCAGCGCCACATAGATCACCGGCGTCGTGTAGATCGTGACGATCTGCGACAGCGCGAGCCCCGCGACGATGACGATGCCGAGCGGGCGCCGCAGATCCGAACCCGGACCTTCCGCCAACAGCAAGGGCAGGGCGCCGCACATGGCGGCGAGCGTCGTCATCAGGATCGGCCGGAAGCGCGCCGCGCAGGCCTGCCGCATCGCCTCCATGGGCGACAACCCGTCTTCGCGCTCCGCCGCGAGCGCAAAATCCACCAGCATGATGCCGTTCTTCTTCACGATGCCGATCAGCAGGATCATGCCGATGAAGGCGATCATCGACAGTTCCGTGCCGGTGATGGCGAGCGCCAGCAGCGCGCCGAGTCCCGCCGACGGCAGGGTGGAGAGAATGGTCAGCGGATGCAGCAGGCTCTCGTACAGGATGCCGAGCACGAGATAGACGCAGACCAGCGCCGCGAGGATCAGCAGCGCCTGGCTGCCGCCGGTTTCATCCGCCGCCTTGGCGTCGCCCGCAAAATCCGCGTGGATGGATTCCGGCGGATGGAGCCCGAGCACGGCTTCCTGCACTGCGCGATTGGCGCGCTCCGCCGGCACGCCCGGCGCATTGGTGTAGCTCAGCGTCGCCGACGCATAGAGGCCGGTGTGGTTGACGGCGACCGGCGACAGGCTGCGCTCGATGCGCGCCAGCGCGCCCAGCGGAATTTGCGCGCCGCCGGCGCCTGGCACGAACAGGCCGGCGAGATCTGACGGGTCGCGCTGGCGGTCTGTCGCAACTTCGAAGATCACCTTGTACTGATTGCGCTCGCCATAGATCGTCGCGACCTGCCGCTGGCTGTAGCCATTGGCGAGCGCTGCATCGATGGCGCTGATCGACACGCCGACACGCGCGGCCGTGGCTCGGTCGATCACGACACGGGCCTCGAGTCCCGACTTGTCGCGATCGCTCGACACGTCGACGATGTCGGGCAATTGCCGCAGCCGCGCGAGCGCCTTTTGCGCCCATTCGTCGATCTCCTCCGAGCTCGATCCCCACAGGGTGAACTGGAAGTTCGACTTGCCCGGCCGTCCGCCGACGCGCACGTCCTGCACGGGCACCAGAAAGGTGCGAATGCCAGCCAGATTCGCCAACGGCGCGCGCAGCCGGTCGATCACTTGCTGCGTGGTCTCGCGCCGCTCGGGCGTCGGCTTCAGCGCGATGAACATCCGGCCTGAGTTGACCGTGAAGCCGCTGCCGACGAAGGACGCGGTGGAATCGACCGCCGGATCAGCGTTGATGACGTCGGTCGCCTTCTGCTGCAGATCGCGCATCGCCGGGAAGGACACATCCGTCGCGCCTTCCGTCCACGCGAAGACGAGGCCGATGTCGTCGGGCGGCAATTGTCCCTTCGGCAAGGTGCGGAAGAGATGCACGGTGAGACCCGTGGTGATCAGCACGACGACGATCGACAGGCCGGGCCGCGCCAGCGCCGGACGCAGCGTCGCCGCATAGCCGCGGGCCATGGCGCCGAGCGCGCGGTCGAACCAGTTCTCCTCCGCATCGCGCCGCATCAGCCGTCCGCAGATCATCGGCGTGACCGACAGCGAGACGACGGTCGAGACCGCGATGGCGAAGACCATGGTGAGCGAGAATTCACGGAAAACGCGGCCCATGACGCCGGGCATGAACAGCATGGGGATGAAGGCGGCGACGAGCGACACGCTGATCGCCACCACGGTGAAGCCGATCTGCCGGGCGCCCGCCAGCGCGGCGTCGATGCGGCTCATGCCGCTCTCGAGCTTGCGATGGATCGTCTCGATCATCACGATGGCGTCGTCGACGACGAAGCCGACCGCGATGATGATCGCCATCAGCGACAGATTGTCGATGCTGAAGCCGAACGCCCACATCAGAACGAGCGCGCCGGCCAGCGACAGCGGCACGGTGACGCCTGCCGCGAGCGTCGAGCCGCCCTGGCGCAAAAAGAGGAAGACGACCGCCATCACGAGCGCGATCGAAATCGCGAGCGTGCGCTGCAGGTCTGCGACCGAGGCGCGGATCGTCACCGTGCGGTCGCTCATGACGTTGAAGTCGACGCCGGCCGGAATCCATTTCTGCAGGGTCGGGATGATCGCCTTCACGCCATCCACCGTCTCGATGACATTGGCGTCGGGCGTTTTGGTGATCTGCACCAGAACGGCGGGCTTGCCGTTGAACCAGCCGGCGGCGCGCGTGTTGCGCACGCCGCGCTCCACTGTCGCCACGTCGCCGACGCGCACGAGCGCGCCATTTCGCGTGCGGATCACCACATTGGCGAACTCTTCAGGCTCGCGCAGCTGGCCGTTGGTGGCGAGCGTCAGCATGCGCGTCTGCCCATCGAAGGAGCCGATGGGCGAGACGGAATTGGCGTTGGCGAGCGCAGTGCGCACGTCGTCGAGCCCGATGTTCATGGCGGCGAGCCGCGCCGGATCGAGCCGCACGCGGATCGCCGGCTGTTCGGCGCCGTTCACCTGGACTTCCGCGACGCCCTCCACCTGCGACATGCGCTGCGCGATGATCGTGTCGGCGAGATCGTAGAGCGCGTCGGTGGCGAGCGTCGTGGAGGTCAACGCGATGATCAGCACCGGCTGCGCATTGGGATTGGCCTTGCGCAGGCGCGGCGGCGCCGGCATGTCGCTCGGCAGTTCCGGAATGGCGTTGTTGATCGCCGCCTGCACGTCGCGCGCCGCGAGGTCGATGTTGCGCGCGAGATCGAATTGCACGGTGATCGCCGTCGAGCCGAGCGTGCTCGACGATGTCATCTCGGTGACGCCGCTGATCGTGCTGAGCGAGCGCTCGAGCGGCGCGGCGACGGTGGCGGCCATGGTGGACGGATCGGCGCCGGGACGCCCCGCCATTACGCGGATGGTCGGGAATTCCACATTGGGCAGGCTCGCCACCGGCAGGAAGAACCAGGCGACAAAGCCTGCGACGAGCAGGCCGAACGACAGCAGGATCGTCCCGATGGGACGGTGAATGAAAATGGCCGAGAAGCCGTTCATCCGACGTGCTCCGGTTCTGCAGCAGGCGCGGGCGTCGGCGCGCGGCGGCGCAGGCGGTCGACCGCGAGATAGATCACCGGCGTGGTGTAGAGCGTCAGCAACTGGCTGAGCAGCAGCCCGCCCACGATGGTGACGCCGAGCGGCACGCGCAATTCGCTGCCCATGCCGCTACCCAGCGCAAGCGGCAGGGCGCCGAAGAGCGCGGCCAGCGTCGTCATCATGATTGGCCGGAAGCGCAACAGGCAGGCCTGCAGGATGGCGTCATGCGCCGACAGGCCGCGATCGCGCTCGGCCGCGAGCGCGAAGTCGATCATCATGATCGCGTTCTTCTTGACGATGCCCATCAGCAGGATGATGCCGATCAGCGCGACGATCGACAGATCCTGTCCCGTCAGGATGAGCGCCAGCAGCGCGCCGACGCCGGCGGACGGCAGGGTGGTGAGGATCGTGAACGGATGGGCGAAGCTCTCGTACAGCACCCCGAGCACGATGTAGATCGTCACGATGGCTGCGAGGATCAGCCAGGGCTGTGTTTCCAGCGAGCGCGAAAATTCCGCGGCGTCGGCGCTGAACGAGCCGATCACCGTCGAGGGCAGGCCGGTGGCGGCCTCGGCGCGGCGGATTTCCGCAACCGCCTCGCCGAGCGACGCGTCGCCCGCGAGGTCGAAGCTGATCGGCGCCGCCGGAAACTGGTCGAGATGAGCAATGGACAGCGCGCCCGTGGTGCGCGTGATGCGCGCGACGCTGTCGAGCTGCACCTGCGCGCCGTTGGCGGCGGTGAGATAGAGCTTCGACAGCGCGCCCGCATCGGCCTGGTAGGCGGGAGCTGCTTCCAGCACCACGCGATACTGGTTCGATTGCGCATAGATGGTCGAGATCTGGCGCTGGCCGAAGGCGCTGTTCAGCGTGTCGTCGATGGCCTGCATGCCGATGCCGAGCCGCGCGGCCTTCTCGCGGTCCACATCGACGAAAATCTGCAGGCCGCCATCATTCGTCTCGCTGGCGACGTTGCGCATCACGCCGCTCTGGCGCAATTGCGCCGCGAGCTTGTCGGCCCAGATGTTGAGCGCCGCCGGGTCGGTGCCGGCGAGCGTGTATTGATATTGCGAGCGCGCCGCGCGCGTCGAGATCTGGATGTCCTGCACGGGCGTGATGAACACGTTGACGCCAGGCAGCGTGGCGGCCGCGCGCGACAGCCTTTGCGCCACGACGTTGGCGTTCGAGGCGCGCGCGCCGCGCTCCTTCAGCACGATGGTGAGCCGCGCCGTATTGCTCGTCGGGTTGAGCGGACCGATGCCCGCGACCGAGGCGACGCCGCGCACGTCGGGGTCGGCGAGGAAGACGTCGGACGCCAGCGCCTGCAGGCGCGAGACTTCCTGGAAGGAGGCGTCGGGCGCGGCATCCAGCACCGCGACCATCACGCCAGTGTCCTGCGGCGGCAGGAAGCCCTTGGGCATGGTGACGTAGAGAAAGGCCGTCAGCGCCAGCGTCCCGACCGTGAGGGCGAGCATCGCGCCGCGATGGGCGAGCGCGGCGCCGAGCGTGCGCTCGTAGCCGCGCGTCATGGCTGTCATCGGCCATTCCGCGAAGGCCAGCCACCGCGGCTCACGGACGCGCGTGCGCAGCACTTGCGCGCACATCATCGGCGTGACGGTGAGCGAGACAACCGCCGAGACCAGCACCACCAGTGTCAGCGTCATGGCGAATTCGCGGAACATGCGCCCGACGATGCCGGTCATGAACAGCAGCGGAATGAACACCGCCACCAGCGAGAAGGTCAGCGACACGATGGTGAAGCCGATCTCGCGCGCGCCGTCGAGCGCAGCCTGCAGCGCGCTCTTGCCGCTCTCCATGTTGCGCTTGATGTTCTCGATCATCACGATGGCGTCGTCGACGACGAAGCCCGTGCCGATGGTCAGTGCCATCAGCGACAGATTGTCGAGGCTGAAACCCGCGATCCACATGGTCCCGAACGTCGCCACGATGGAGAGCGGCAGGGTGACGGCGGCGACCGCCATGGCGCGCACATCACGCAAAAACAGCAGCACGACCAGCACGACGAGGCCGATGGCGAGCGCCAGGGTGAACTGCACTTCGGAGATCGAGGCGCGGATGCTTTCCGTGCGGTCGTTGATGATCTCGATCTGCGCGCCCGCCGGGATCGAGCGCTGCAGCCTCGGCAATTCGCGCCGCAGCCTCTCGAGCGTATCGACGACATTGGCCCCCGGCTGCTTCTGCAGATCGAGAATGATGGCGGTGCGGCCCTTGTACCATCCGCCGACGCGCGTGTTCTCGAGACCCTCGACGACATCGGCGACGTCGCGCAGCAGCACCGGCGCATTGTTGCGATAGGCGATGACGATGTTCCGGTAGGAGTCGGCCGCGCGGATCTGGTCATTGGCGGCGATGGTGTAGCTCTGCTGCGCGCCATCGAGCGCGCCCTTGGCGCCCGCCACATTGGCGGCCACGATCGACGCGCGCAGATCCTCGAGCCCGATGCGCGTGGCGGCCAGCCGCGCCAGATCTGCCTGGATGCGCACGGCGGGCTTCACGCCGCCTTGCAGCGTGACCTGTCCGACGCCGCTGACTTCCGCGAGGCGCGGCACCATCAGCGTGTCGGCATAGTCGCTCAGCGTGCGCAGCGGCAGGGTGTCGGAATAAAGCGCCAGCGTCACGATCGGCGGATCGGCCGGGTTCACCTTCGAATAGACCGGCGGATAGGGCAGGTTGCGCGGCAGCGTCGCGGCGGCGGCATTGATCGCGGATTGCACGTCCTGCGTCGCGGCGTCGATGTCGCGGCCGAGTTCGAACTGCAGCGTGATCTGCGATTGCCCGAACGCCGATTGCGACGTCATCGACGACAGCGCCGGAATCTGCCCGAACTGCCGCTCCAGCGGCGCGGTGACGATGGACACGATGGTGTCGGGGTTCGCGCCCGGCAGGCGCGTGGTCACCTGGATGGTCGGAAAATCGACCTGCGGCATGGCCGAGACCGGCAGCCGCCAATAGCCCAGCAATCCGCACAGCAGGACCGCGACGGCCAGCAGGGCGGTCGCAACGGGGCGAAGGATGAAGGGCGCGCAGATGTTCATCGCGTGACCGGCGCCGCGCCTCCCGCCTGCGATGATCGACGCGCGCCGTCGCGGCGCGGGCGGGGCGGCTCGGGCGCGGCTTCCGCGACCGGCGCGTCGGCGTCGGTCGGCTTCACCTTCGCGCCGTCCTTCAGCAGCATGAAGCCGCTGGTGACGATGCGCGCGCCATCCTGCACGCCGCTGCGCAGGATCGCGACCTTGTCGTCCTGCCGCAGGATGCCGACGGGCGTCACCGCGACGGTCATGTCGTCGCGCAGGACGTAGAGGAACGGGCCGTCGGGGCCACGCTGCACGGCGGCGGTCGGCACGGTGAGCGCCTGCCGGTTGATGTCGACCTCGATCCGGATATTCACGAACTGTCCCGGCCACAGCAACTTCTGCGCATTCGGGAAGACGGCGCGGATGCGCACTGTGCCGGTGGCGGG
>JAQGKM010000302.1 GCA_028290125.1 Hyphomicrobiales bacterium
ACGATTACGTGCCGAGCGCCTGCCCGGGCGGGCGTCCGCCGCATCTGTGGCTCGGCGACGGCCGCTCGCTCTACGATTTGTTCGGCTTCGAATGGACTCTGCTGCAGCTCGACGCCGACGTCGACACCGCGCCGTTCGTGGCAGCGGCGCAGGCGCTCGGGCTCGACCTCAAGATCGTGCCGCTCGACTCCAACGCCGCGCGCGAAGTCTACGAGGCGCCTCTGGCGCTCATCCGTCCGGACCAGATTGTCGCGTGGCGCGGGCAGGGAAGCGGCTCTGCCGAACACGTTCTGCGGCAGGCGGCGGGCGTCAGTTGACAGGCCCGGAGCCGTCTGCGTCAATCGTTCCAACGTGAACGCCGCCGGATCAACCGGCAGAGCGATTCCAGGTTCGGGAGTGAAACATGTTCAAGGCCATGGCCCTCGCGGCCGGACTCGCCTGGCTGGGCGCCTCGGGCGCGCTCGCGCAACCCATCGGCATCGGCACGTCTCCGCAAGGCACGCTGACCTACACGCTCGCCGCCACCTACGCCAAGGTCGCCCAGCAGGCGCTCGGCCAGCAGGTGCGCGTGCAGCCCTCGAGCGGCACGGGCGTGATGGTGCCGCTGGTCGATTCCGGCGAGCTCGACGTCGGCTTCGTCAACACGCTCGAACTCTCGTCGAGTTTTGCGGGCACGGGCGATTTCATCAACAAGGCGCAGAAGAACCTGCGCGCCGTCGCCGTGCTGTTCCCGATCCAGAGCGGCTTCTTCGTCAAGAAGGATTCGCCCATCAAGAGCATGGCCGACATCAAGGGCAAGCGGCTGCCGTACGGCTACACCAGCCAGCAGGTCATCCGCACGGTGACGGACGGCATTCTCGCCAATGCGGGCCTGACGCCCGACGACATGAAGCTCGTGCTGGTGCCAAACCTCATCCGCGGCGTCGATGAATTCATCACCGGCAACACCGATCTCGGCTATTTCGCAGCCGGACAGGCGAAAGTGTCGGAAGCCGACGCGGCGGTCGGCGGCATTCGATATCTGCCGCTGTTCGACGATGCGGCGGCGATCGCGCGCATGCAGAAAGTGCTGCCGCCGGCCTATATCTCGACGCTCGATCCGGCGCCCAATCGCGCCGGCATCGCGGAGCCGACCAAGCTGCTCTATTACGACTACGTCATGTTCGTGAATGACAAGGTCAAGAAAGACACCGTCTACAAGCTCACGCAGGCGCTGTTCGAAAAGCAGGCTGAATTGAGCGAAGGCATGGCGCTGTTCAGGCAGACCGACGTCAAGCGTCTCTACCGCGACATGGGCGTGCCGTATCACGAAGGCGCCATCGCCTTCTACAAGGACCGTGGCGTCGAGCTGACGAAGTGATGCAGATGAACGCGTCGACAGTCCAGCCGGTCAAACTCGTCGCCCAGGCGCTGCTGATCGCCATCATCATCGGCTGGGTGGCGAACCTTCCGACGCGGCTGTCGATCTCGCTCTACACCGAGCAGTTCATGGCGGCGTCGCTCGGCCTCGCCCTGCTGCTGACTTTCCTGCATTTCCCCGGCTGGCCGCGCCGCGAGGGCGAGATCCCGCTGATCGACATCGCGCTCGGGGCGGCGGGTTGCCTCGCCTGCCTCTACATCGCCGCGCGCTATCCGACGCTCGTCAACGAACTGGTTTACCGCCCGTGGGACGGCGTCGTCATCGGCGCGACCATCGTGTTGCTGGTGCTGGAAGCCACGCGGCGCACGGCGGGCCTCGCGCTCGTCATCGTTATCGGCGTGCTGTGTCTCTACGCTTATTTCGGCAACCTGCTGCCCGGCGTGTTCGGCACGCGGCCTGTCGCGCTGAGCCGTCTCGCCGTCTATCTCGGCATCGACACCAACGCGATCTTCGGCACGTCCCTGCAGGTCGCGCTCATCACCGTCGCGCCTTTCGTGCTGATGGGGCAGATCCTCACGCGCGCCGGCGGCGGCGACTTCTTCACCGATATTTCGACCGCGCTGATGGGCCGCTATCGCGGCGGCTCGGCCAAGATCGCGGTCTTCGGTTCGGCGCTGTTCGGCATGATCTCGGGCAGCGCGGTGGCGAACGTCGCCAGCGTCGGCATGATCACGATACCGCTGATGAAGCGTAACGGCTTCCCGCCGCAGATCGCGGCGTCGATCGAGGCGGTCGGCTCGACCGGCGGGCAACTGATGCCGCCTGTCATGGGGGCAGCCGCCTTCCTGATCGCCGAATATCTGCAGGTCTCCTACGCCAGCGTGGTGTGGGCCGCGATCCTGCCGGCGTTCCTCTATTATGCTGCGCTGTTCATCCAAGTCGATCTCGAAGCCGCCAAGCTCGGCATCTCGGGCACGCCGCGCAGCGAGTTGCCAAAAGCCTTCATCGTGCTGCGGGAAGGCTGGCAGTTTCCGATCCCCTTCATCATTCTGATCGGCGGTTTGCTCTGGTTGAACATGGCGGCGGAATATGCCGCTCTGTTCGCTACCGTCGCGCTTCTGATCTTCGCGATGACGGTCGGCTACAAGGGAAAGAAGCTGACGCTCTCGGACGCTCTCGCGGCCATCGTGTCGACCGGCATCAGCATCATCGACCTGATCGTCATCACGGCGGCGGCGGGCCTTGTGATCGGCGTGCTCAACCTCACCGGCCTGGCCT
>JAQGKM010000331.1 GCA_028290125.1 Hyphomicrobiales bacterium
AGCGCCCGCGGCGTGCTCGTGATCCCCGAGCCCAGCGCGTCGTCGCCGACCGACGGCGAGCGGATCGTGGTGCGCACGGGCCCGTCCGCCGTGGCCGTCATCAAGGGCGCGCAATGGACCGAGCGCCTGCCCCGGCTGCTGCAGTCGCGCCTCATCCAGACTTTCGAGAACGCCCGTCTGCTGCGCAGCGTCAGCCGCCCTGGCGACGGCGTCACGCCCGACCGCGGCCTCGTGTGGGAGGTTCGCCGCTTCGAGATGGATGCGACCACCGGGCAGGCTGTCGTCGAACTCTCGGTGAAGGTGCTGGACCCGTCCGGTCGCGTGCTGGGCGCGCAGATCTTCACCGCACAGGCGCCGGGCGACGCCAATCAGGGCGCGACCGCGAGCCTCGCGCTCGACGTCGCCTCGAACGAGGTCCTGCGCCAGATCGTCGCCTGGGCGTCCGGCCGCGTCTGACGTTTCTTCAAAGATTATCTGGCGATAAACGGACGCGGCTCGACGAGCCGCTGTTCGATCCTGCGCTGCTCCGACGACAGGTCGCTGCCGTCGCCCGGGATCGTCACGACGCGCAACACGTCGTCGAGCTTGCGCGCGAGGTCTTCCGCCAGAGCCTGGAAACGCAGTGAGTCGAGCGTGTCCTGCGACACGCGCTCCAGCCTCTGCACCGAGAACATCAGGCGCGAGCGTTCGGCTGCGCGTTCGCGGCGCGCATGTTCGGCGAGAAACCAGCGACCACGCGCAGTCTCCAGCACGGCGGCCTCGATCAGCTCGTAGTCTTCGGTGGCGAAATAGGGTTCGGGCTTGGCGGACATGGGGCCGTGCGCAAATGAGATCGCAAATGATTCGATCTCATGATTTTCAGCCTAAGTGTATGAATATCAAGTTGCCGCAAGGGGATGTGGCAAGCCTCAATCCTTCTTGGGCGGTCGCGGCGGGCCATCGACCGCAGGCAGGCTCTTCAGATATTCCGCCATCGCGTCGCGATCGGCTTTCGGCAAGGCGCCGGTATTGCGCACGACATCCGCCATCGACGAGCCGACGGAATCGTATTCGGGCGTGAAGCCCGTGGCGAGAAGCTCGGAGACATCGCCCTTCGACCACGAGCCGATGCCCTTGGCGGTGATGTTGGGCACCCAGCCGCGCCCTTCCGCGTCAGGCCCGCCCGCATAGCGCTGCGCCGCGACGATGCCGCCAGCCGGATTGCGCGGTGAATGGCATTCGGCGCAATGGCCGAGCGCGTCGACGAGGTAACGCCCGCGATTCCACTCGGCGCTTTTGCCGGGCTCGTCGCGAATGGGCGTGGTGTCGAGAAAGACTGTTTTCCACAAGCCAATGCCGCGCCGGAATGAGAACGGGAAAGACAGCTCATGCGCCGGCGCCTTGCCGTCGACGGACGGCAGCGTGCGCAGATAGGCCATCAGGTCGCGGACATCTTCGGGCTTCGCGTGCGCATAGGTCGTGTAGGGGAAGGCCGGATAATAATGCGCGCCATCAGGCGAGACGCCGCGCAGCATGGCGTTGGCGAGATCAGCCGTCTTCCAGCTGCCGATGCCGTCCGCCTGGCTCGGCGAAATGTTGGGCGCCACGAAGGTCCCGAACGCCGTCTTCAGCTGCAGCCCGCCGCCGAGGCGTTTGCGGTCCGGCTGGCCCGGCGTCGCATGACAGGATGCGCAGCCACCCGCGTTGAACACCAGTTCGCCCCGCCCCGCATCGCCGCCCTGCTCGAGAGCCGCCGCCTGCGCGCCTGTGACAGCCATGATCGGACGAGTCAGCCACCAGAACAGGCCGAGACCCACGATCGCGACCAGAAGGAGAGCGGAAAAAAGGCGCTTCATGAGTCAGGGCTCTTGATGAGAGACGTCATTGCGAGCGCAGCGAAGCAATCCAGAGGCCCCGTTTGCGGCTTCTGAATTACTTCGTTGCTTCGCTTGTCGCAATCGCCAGAAGGCTCAGCTCTTCTTGGCGCGATAGGTCTCGTGGCAACCGCCGCAGGTCTTCAGCACGTTCGGGAAGTTGGCCTTGAAGCTGGCCTCATCCTTGATCGACGCCTGCGCCGCGACAGCGGCTTCGCCGAACTTGGCGAACTGCATGTTGAAATCAGCCTTGTTGGTCCAGACCGCCGGAAGAGCCGCCGTGTCGTGGCCGGTCTTGCTGTTGTCAGGGAAGAGCGCCGGGCCGGCCTTGGCCGTGTCGGCAAAGGTCTTCAGCGTCGTCTGAACGGTCGCGAGATCGAACGGCGCTTCGCCCTTCAGCATGGCGCCGGGAGCGCGCGCCGCCTGGCTGAGGCCCTTCATCGCCTGCTGGCGCTCGGTGATCGGGTCGCTCTGGGCCATGACGGCGCTTACTGTCGACAAGCCGGCGACGAGCGCGCCAGCAACCAGAATTCCACGAATCATTGAGTGATCTCCAGCACGTAATCGAGGCTAAGCTGTTGCCTAGCTTCGCGGACCATAGGTCCGAACAATGCGGAGGACATCGCTGCTTTGCATAACAAAGTCGTGAGCGTCACCGCGCGACGGGTTCGCCCGCCTGCAACCAGGCGCTCATGCTGCCCTGAAAATGGGTGTGCACGTCGTCCCGCCCGGCTTCCTGCGCCTGCTGCAGGCCGAGCAGTGTCCGCCGTCCCGACTGGCAGGACAGCACGACCGGCTTGTCCTTCGGCAGGGACTGCGGATCGAAGGCCGAAAGGGGCATGTTGCTCGCGCCGGGAATGTGCCCGGCGGCATATTCGTGCGGCTCGCGCACGTCGACGAGGTGGATCGTGTCCTCCTCGAGTCCCTTCTTCACGTCTTCAAGGCTCATGACATCCACGCGCATTCGGGTCTCCTGTCTCGATCAGGCGGCGTTTTTAGCTCAATCCCGCTCAGCGGGCGAGCAGCAGTTGAACGTTGAACGCCACCGCGCCGATCAGCAGGACGGCGAACGGATGCGTTTTAGGCCGCCAGGTCAGGATCACCGCGACCACGCCCGCCAGCGCCCAGGCGAACGGACCGCCGTGCCCGAGTTTCAGGATGGCGACCACGCCCGCGAACATCAGACCCGTGCCGATCGGCGCGAGACCGGTCTCCAGCGCCTTGTGCCAGTCGCGCCCGCGATAGCGGTTCCAGACCTGCGCGACGCCGAGGCACACGATGGACGAGGGCAGGAACAGCGCCACGGTGGCGACGAGCGCCCCGCCCCAGCCCGCGACCTTCCAGCCGATCACCGTGGCGAGCATCGAACCCGGCCCCGGCGACACCCGCGCGATGGCGAAGAGCTCGACGAATTCACGGCCCGTGATCCAGTGCTGGACGTCCACGGCCTCGCGCTGGATCGGCGCGAAGATCGAGCCGCCGCCGCCGATGGCGACGAGCGAGAACGGCACGAAGACCGCGAGCAGCGACATGTAGAGGGAGAAAGTGGAATCCTCACGCATCGCGGGCGCCTCGCGGCCAGACGGCGGCGACGCTCAGCGGCGCGATCACCAGAACCACCGGCACGAGAGGCCATTCGAACACGCCGACCGCCAGGAAGGTCGCGATCATCGCGATGGTCGGCGCGATGCGCGGCATGACGCGCTGGGCGCCGACGATGCCGAGCCGCAGGTTCAACCCCACGGCCGCCGCCGCAACGCCATCCACGCAGGCCTGCAGCACCGGATAATCCTGCAGGAGGTGATAGGCCATGGCGATGAGCACGCAGATGACTGTCGGTCCCGCGAGCAGCGCGATGAGGCTCGTCGCCGCCCCCGCCGTCCCGCGGATGCGGTAGCCGACATAGACGCAGAGATTGGTGACATTGGCGCCCGGCAGCACCTGCGCCAGCGCGATGCCCGAGAGGACGTCGTCGTTGTCCATCCAGCCGTATTGCTGCACGACCTGCCGGTGGATCCAGCCCGAAAGCCCGCCGCCGAAAGACAAGACGCCAATCCAGAAAAACACGCGCGCCATGAGTGGCAGCGAAGGCGGGCTTTTGGGAATGGCGGCGTCTGTCATGAGCGATTCGAGCCTTTCTTGTTGGCGGCGAGTGTAGAGGCGCCGGGGGCGTGCACAAACACCAGCGTCGTCATTCCGAGGAGCGAAGCGACGCGGCAATCCATCTTCGGGTGGCAGCCGCTAGATGGATTGCTTCGCTTCGCTCGCAATGACGAGGCTGGGGTGCTCCCTCACCCCACCAGCAAAATCCGTACGTCATTCACATTCGTCAGCGTCGGCCCCGTCACCACGAGATCGCCAAGCGTCTCGAAGAAATCATATGCCACATGCGAATCGAGCATCGCGCGGGCGTCGAGGCCGGCAGCACGGGCCCGCGCCAGCGTGTCGGGCGTCATCACGGCGCCGGCGTTCTGCTCCGTGCCGTCGATCCCGTCGGTGTCGCCCGCCAGCGCATGGACGTCCGTACCTTCCAGCGCGAGCGCCAGCGCCAGCAGGAATTCGCTGTTGCGTCCGCCGCGTCCGCGTTTTGCAGTCACGCGCGCCTCGCCGCCACTGATGATGGCGCAAGGCAGCGGGACCGGGCCGCCGCCGCGCAGCAGATGCCGCGCCAGACCGGCGTGAACCAGCGCCATCTCGCGCGCCTCTCCTTCAAGATAATCGCCGAGCACGAGCGGATGAAAGCCAGCTTTACGCGCGACCTCCGCAGCCGCTTCGAGCGAAGCGAGGCCGCTGCCCACCAATATGTTTTCCACACGGGCGAACACCGGATCACCGGGCTTGGGCGTCTCGACCAGCGGCGGCGCCTCGACGCCGAGCCGTGCGAGAATGGCCGCAGCCTCGTCCCGCGTCGTCGGATCCGGCACCGTCGGCCCCGAGGCGATGACCGCCAGATCGTCGCCCGGCACATCGGAGATGACGAGCGACACCACACGCGCCGGCGCGCAGGCGGCTGCGAGCTGACCGCCCTTGATGGCCGAGAGATGTTTGCGAACGCAATTCATCTCGGTGATGCCGGCGCCGCTGGCGAGCAGCGCGCGGTTGATGGCCTGCTTGGCCTCGAGCGTCACGCCCGGCGCCGGCAGCGTTAGCAAGGCCGAGCCGCCACCCGAAATCAGGC
>JAQGKM010000345.1 GCA_028290125.1 Hyphomicrobiales bacterium
TCTTCACCATCTCGGGTTCTGACTTCGTCGAAATGTTCGTCGGCGTCGGCGCGAGCCGCGTGCGCGACATGTTCGAGCAGGCCAAGAAGAACGCGCCCTGCATCATCTTCATCGACGAAATCGACGCCGTCGGCCGTCATCGTGGCGCCGGTCTCGGCGGCGGCAATGACGAGCGCGAGCAAACGCTGAACCAGCTGCTCGTCGAGATGGACGGGTTCGAGGCGAACGAGGGCATCATCCTCATCGCCGCGACCAACCGCCCCGACGTGCTCGATCCCGCGCTGCTGCGTCCGGGCCGCTTCGATCGCCAGATCGTCGTCCCGAACCCCGACGTCACGGGCCGCGAGCGCATCCTCAAGGTGCACGTTCGCAAGGTGCCGCTGGCGCCGGACGTCGAACTCAAGACAGTTGCGCGCGGCACCCCGGGCTTCTCGGGCGCCGATCTCATGAACCTCGTCAACGAGGCGGCCCTGATGGCGGCGCGGCGCGGCAAGCGCATCGTCACCATGGCGGAATTCGAAGACGCCAAGGACAAGATCATGATGGGCGCGGAACGCCGCACGCTCGTCATGACCGAACAGGAAAAGATGCTGACGGCCTATCATGAGGGCGGCCATGCGCTGGTCGCGCTCAGCGTCCCGGCGACCGATCCCGTCCACAAGGCGACGATCATCCCGCGCGGCCGTGCGCTCGGCATGGTCATGCAGCTGCCCGAGCGCGACACGCTGTCACTGAGCTACGAGCAGATGACCTCGCGTCTGGCCGTGCTGATGGGCGGACGTGTTGCGGAAGAGATTATCTTCGGCAAGGACAAGGTGACGTCGGGCGCACAGTCCGACATCGAGCAGGCGACGAAGCTTGCGCGCGCCATGGTCACACGCTGGGGCTTCTCCGACGCGCTCGGCACCGTGATGTATGGCGAGAACCAGGAAGAAGTGTTCCTCGGCTACTCGATGGGCAAGCAGCAGAACATTTCGGAATCGACCGCACAGACGATCGACGCCGAAGTGCGCAGGCTTGTCGAGATGGGCCTCTCCGAGGCGCGTCGCATCATCACCGAGAAGCGCGACGATCTTGAAGCCGTGGCGCAGGGATTGCTCGAATACGAGACGCTCTCGGGCGACGAGATCCTCGGCCTCATCGCTGGCCACGCGCCGGTGCGCGAGACCGACAACGATCCGCCGACCCCCCGCTCCTCGCCCGTGCCGACCGCCGGCAAGGGCAGGCCAAGGCCCGAGCCGGGCGGGCTCGAGCCCCAGCCGCAGGCGTGAATTGAAAAACCCGGCGGAAACGCCGGGTTTTTTTATGCGCTCCTCGCGAAAACAAGGGCGCCGTCATTGCGAGCGAAGCGAAGCAATCCAGAAGCCACCGGCGCATGAGCGTGCCGCTCTGTCGCGCCGTCCATGCACCAAGGCAAACGCGCGTGCGCTGGATTGCTTCGCTTCGCTCGCAATGACGTGGAAGCAAGGCTGATCACGCCCACCACTGCCGCTTTTGGACTACAACGCCGTCATTGCGAGCGAAGCGAAGCAATCCAGAGGCTGCTGGCGCGTGAGCGTGCCGCTCTGTCGCGCCGTGCTTGCACCAGGGCAAACGCGCGTGCGCTGGATTGCTTCGCTTCGCTCGCAATGACGTGGAAACATGGGTGATCACGAAAAAAGCTCGGCGTCTCCGCCGGGCTTTTGCATTCAAATTACAACCAGTCTTACCCCTCGAGCGACTTGCTCCATTCGCCCTTCGAGGCGAGGCCGTTCATCTTGGCCCTGTGCGAGAAGGCTTTCTGCGCAGCCACGACATTGGCTTCCTTGCCGGACCACGCCTTCTGCGGCGCGGCCTGCAGGGCGCGGCCGTACGAGAAGGTCACGTGCCACGGCAGCTTCGCCATCTTGTTGATCGCGTCGAGGTTCGCCGTCGCTTCGACGTCGGCCTGGCCGCCCGACAGGAAGGCGATGCCCGGCACGGCGACCGGCACGGTCTGCTTGAACACGCGGATCGTCTGCGCCGCCACCTGCTCCGGCGTCGCCTGCGTCGCGCACTTCTTGCCCGGCACGATCATGTTGGGCTTCAGCACCGTGCCTTCGAGGAAGACGCGCGCTTCGTAGAGTTCGTCATAGAGCGTCTTCAGCACGAATTCGGTGACTTCGTAGCAGCGTTCCAGCGTGTGGCCGCCGTCCATGAGGACTTCCGGCTCGACGATCGGCACGATGTCGTTGGCCTGGCAGATCGCCGCATAGCGGGCAAGCGCCTGCGCATTGGCGAGGATCGCGCCGCGCGTCGGAATCCCGTCGGCGATGTCGATCACGGCGCGCCACTTCGCGAAGCGCGCGCCGAGCTTGTAATACTCCGCCATGCGCTCGCTGAGGCCGTCGAGACCTTCGGTGATCGTCTCGCCCGGGAAATTCGGCAGCGGCTTCACGCCGGCGTCGACCTTGATGCCCGGCAGCGAGCCCGCGGCTTCGATCAGCTTGACGAGCGAGGTGCCGTCCTTGGCGTTCTGACGAATGGTCTCGTCGTACAGGATGACGCCGGAGATGTACTGCGACATCGCCTCCTGCGTGCGGAACATGAACTCGCGATAATCGCGGCGCGTGTCGGCGGTCGATTCCACGCCGATCGCGTCGAAGCGCTTCTTGATCGTGCCGGAACTCTCGTCAGCCGCGAGAATGCCCTTGCCGCGCGCCACCATGGCCTGCGCGACTTTCGCGAGTTGGTCCTTGTTCATCTCAGATACTCCCAGGTGTTCGGATTATTTCACGCGCAGCGCTTCGACGCCCGGAAGGACCTTGCCCTCCAGCCAT
>JAQGKM010000354.1 GCA_028290125.1 Hyphomicrobiales bacterium
CGCTATCCCTTCATCTCGCTGCGCAAGCGCTCGGCGGAAGGGTTCGGCTCGCTGTCGATCCAGCAGGGCGGACGCCAGGTGGAATATGAAGATCAGGATCCGCGCATCCACCGCAAGTGGCTCGACGCCATCGACCGGTCGGGCGTGAAATCCGACATGGCCGACATCTTCGACGAGCCGAAGATCCGCGCGATGGACGTCAGCAAGATGACGGGCCCGATCTACACGCCGCAGTCGATCGGCCCGGCGGTCTGACGTCACGTGCAAACTCCATCGTGTCACCTCCGCGAGAGGAGGCGACACGATGGGTGCTCATGCGTCAGCGCATGCAGCGCGGATTGTTGCGGTTGACGCGGGCCGAGCAATTGATCGCGACGCGCTTGTGGCGCACGACACGGCGCGCGCGGGCGTCATAACGCTGGCCGGCGCGGGTGCGACGCAGGCTGCGGTCGGAGCCGGGCGTGACGTCGCCGATGCAGCGCGGGTCCATGCCGCCGCCGGTACCCTGACAGGTCGGCTCCAGATTGATGTTGGAACGCGGCCCTTGCGCCATCGCCTGCGTGGACATGATCGCGCTCGCGGCGATGAACGACAAAACGAGAAGTTTCTTCATGTGCGGTCCTCCTTGGGCGCCGTTTCCGGCCAAGCTTAAATGGGCGGAGCCGGGAAGGGTTCCGCACCAGGGCTTTACCTGACACCAAGGGCGGACCTAGGCTGACGCCCTGTGCGCTCGGGAGGGGTTAATGAAGATCTTGTCAGCCATCGTTCTGGCGCTGCTGCTGGCCGCGCCGCAGGCGTACGCCCAACAGGGGCAGGCCGTCGATCTGCCGGGCGGCCGCTCGCTGCTCATGCGGCCCAAGGCGCCGCAGGCGAGCCTCATCCTCATGCCGGGCGGCGCCGGCTCGATCGGCGTCACGTCGGACGGCACGCTCACGCGCCTGAGAGGCAATTCGCTCGTACGGACCGCGGACGCCTTCCTGAAGCGCAATCTTGCGGTGCTGATCGTCGATGCCGACACGGACCTTCGCGCGGCGGTCGACTACATGGCGGCCATCAAGCGCCCGGTGATCGTCGCCGGCACCAGCCGCGGCACCTTGCGGGCGGCGGAAGGCATCGCCCGGGGCGCGCGGCCGGATCGCCTCGTGCTCACCTCGGGTTTCCTGTCGGCTGAGTCCGGCAATCCGCGTCAGAACGTGATGGCGATTCTCGGTTCGCCCGATCGGTTGCCGCCGACCCTCGTGGTGCATCACCGGCAGGACGCCTGCCGCCTCACCTTGCCGGCCGGCGTCGACCCATTCGTCAAATGGGCCGGTGGCCGCGCGCGCGTCACGTGGATCGATGGCGGGACGAGCGAAGGCGACCCGTGCGAGGCGTTCGCCCATCACGGGTTCAACGGCGTCGAGGGGCGCATGGTCGCGGCGGTGGCGGGATTTCGCTGAGCGAAAAAAACAGCCGCCGGCGGAGCGCCTGGCGGCTGAAGTCGGGGAGGAAACGCGCCAAGGGCGCAACACCAAGCTACGCCTCTCTTGCAGGGACACAATATAGAAAGCCTTGTGTCGTGCGCATTGCTAAAGGCTGTTGCAAATACGTCATCGACTTTCGTCCGCGGCGCAACCGCGCACCACGTGTCACTTCCGCAACGGAAACGCACCTTCGAGCGAGGTGTAAAGGGCGTCGAGGGGCGGCATTGCGGCTTCGCTTTCGATCTTCTTTCGCTCCACGACGCAGTTCTGCAGAAACGGCCGCTGCACGTCGTTGTCGCGGTCCAGCCGGTGCGCCCATTTGATGAGTTCGCTCGCTTCCTCGGCGCTCGGGCGATCGACGATGAGTCGCTGCCAGACCAGCCCTTCGGGCGGGAAGGTGGCGAGACGCAGCTTGACGCGAAAAACGGTTCTGACCTTGCCTGTCATGTCGATCCTTGATGATGTCCTGGCGCGCGCAGGATACGCCGGCCTGCAGGCCGATGCGAGCCGGCGCTTGCGAAGCGCTGCCGCGCTTGTCATGTTCCGCGCCGACGGCGGGCGTCCGCCGAGATCGAGGAGAGACCAATGCCCAAGGGCTATATCATCGTGCGCGTCGACGTCAGTGATCCGGAAGCCTATGCCCGCTACGCGGCGGCGACTCCCGAGGCCATGAAGAAGTACGGCGCAAAGCCGCTGGTGCGTGGCGGCCGCTACGAGGCCCTCGAGGGTTCGGCCCGCAGCCGCAATGTCGTGATGGAATTTGAAAGCTACGATCAGGCGAAGGCCTATTACAATTCGCCGGAATATCAGGCCGCCCGACAGAACCGCGTCGGCGCCGCCGAGGGCGAATTCCTGCTCGTCGAAGGGTTTGGCGACTGAACCTTGCGCAGAGCGCCGCAATTTTGTGCGGTGCGAACCATAATTTTTGCATCGCAATATCGGCGGACAGGATTATGGTCGTATCACCGGCGGTTTCCTGCCCGTTTCCGGACGGGGCGCCGGTGATGACATCCTCTTGCAGGGGGCTTGTTGCACATGACCCGCGTTTCAGAATTGGCCGGTCTGTTCGCCGCCGTTGCGGTTTTCCTCGGCACGCTGCTCGCAGCGCAAAGCCTCGTCGCACGTGATTCGCTCGAGCTCCGTGCCGAGCTCGTGGAGACGCTGGACTGAAAACATCGACGGGCCGGATCGCCTCCGGCCCGCATGCTCGCCCTAAAAGCTCAGAGTTCCTTGCCGAGCAGCCTGTCGAGAGACAGCGGCCCGCCGCCACGCAGCGCGATGGCGAAGCACATGACACCCCACAGCAGGGTGTATTCGTACCCGCGTGACAACCAGCCGAATCCGGAGCCCCAGTAGACCACGAAGGTCAGGAAGGCCATCTCGATGGCGTTGGCGGCCGCGAAGAAGCGCGTGAACAGTCCGAGCATGATGCAGATGCCGCCAACGCCCTCGACGAAGGTGAGGACGTAGGAGAGCGGCAAATTATAGGACGACAGATACGGGACGGTGACGTCGAGCTGCTTGGCTTGGGCCGTCATGCCGCGCAGGATCTTGCCATAGCCATGATAGGCGAGGTTCCAGCCCACGCCGAGCCGCACCACCAGCCACGAAACCGGGATCATGCGTTCATAGAAGCCGCGCAGACCCGGGAATATGGGTGTTGGCTCGCGAGAATCGATCATGTTTCCTCCCTGATTTTTGCGACATTGGATAGCCAAGTCATCCAGGAAGTAAACAGCAGCAGCGCTGGCGTTTGATTATGACAGCGCTTTTGTCTAGCTGATGAGGGGTCAATGGCGTGAGGCGTGTCTATGAAGAAGCCGAAAAAGACCCTGAAAGAGCTGAGCCGGATCGAAGCTGTGCTCTCAAAGCAGACCGCCCGCAGCGCCAAGCTGCTCGCCCGGCGCAAGTCGGGTGAAGAAGAAAACCCTGTGACAAGCGGTTATTATGAACGGATCGCCGCCCAGCACGCGAGCGCGCAGGCCGATCTGTCGGAAATCGTCCACCTCAGCGAGACGCTGTCGCGCCACGTGATGGAAGCCGACGCCGAGAAGGCCGCCAAGAAGGACGCGAAGGCCGCCAAGACAGCGCCGCGCAAGACGGCCGCTGCCAAGTCTGCACCGGCCAAGCCTTCACCGGCCAAGTCTGCACCGGCCAAGGCCGCGCCCGCAAAAACCCGTGCATCGAAGCCGTCCGCCAAGCCTGCCAAGGCCGCGGCGCCCAAGGCGCCGGCCAAGCGCGCTCCGCGCCGGTCTGCTGCGAAAGCCGCCGACGCCTGACCACCCATGCCTGCGGCGTGAAAAAAGCCGGAACTCTGGATCGGTATGCGCGCGGAGACGTTGCGCAGCGAAACAGGCCGGCGCACGGCGCCCCGGAGGCATATGCTCGAAAAGGTCATGGGCGCGGACTGGCGCGACACGGCAGGGGCGCGGCGCACGCGTCTGCCCTGGATCGAGGTGTGCCCGGGCGCGCCTTATTTCCAGACGGATGAAGGCGACGCCTGGCACCCGATCGGCCACAACGATGCGATTTCGTGGCCCGATCTCTCACCGCTCTACATGCGCCGGGATGTGGCGAGCGTGGACGCCTATCTGGCGCGCCTCGCAGCACGCGGCGTCACCGTGCTGCGCATCATGCTCGAGTATGCGCAGGTGAAGCACCGCTATTTCGAAAAGCCCGCCGGAGTCGTCGCGCCGCGCATGGTGCAATTGTGGGACGATCTCTTCACGCTGTGCGAGAAGCATGGGCTGCGGCTGCTGCTTGCGCCCTACGATACGTTCTGGACCTGGCTGCGCTGGGACTGGCACCCCTACAACGTCAACAATGGCGGGCCTCTCAGCCATCCCTCGCAATTCCTGCTGTGCGCCTCGACGCGCGACTTCATCAAGCAGCGGCTCGCCTTCGTGGCGCGTCGCTGGGGCGGCTCGGGCGCGTTCTTCGCGTGGGATCTGCAGAACGAAATCCATCCCGCGCAGGCCGGCGACAGCGCCGATTGCTTTCCCGAATACATCGCCGACCTTTCGCGCCATGTCCGCGCGCTCGAACTGGAACTCTATGGCCGCACGCATCCGCAAACCGTGTCGCTGTTCGGGCCGGAGCTCGAATGGCGGCCGCACATGCCGCTGCGCGAACCGATCTTTCGTCATCCCGATCTCGATTTCGCAAGCGTGCATGTCTATCAGCAGGGCACGATCGACGATCCGCGCAACACCATCGACGCCGCGCGCGACATGGCGCGCCATGTGCGCGCGCACATCGGCGAGATCACGGATGGACGACCCTATTTCGACAGCGAGCACGGCCCCATCCACCGCTTCAAGGACAAGCGCCGCACGCTTCCTGAAGCCTTCGACGACGAGTATTTCCGCCATATGCAATGGGCGCATCTCGCGGCCGGCGGGGCAGGGGGCGGCATGCGCTGGCCCAACCGCAAGCCGCATCGGCTGACGCCCGGCATGCACGAGGCGCAACATGCGCTGTCGCGTTTTCTGCCGCTGATCGACTGGCTGCGTTTTGCGCGCAAACCCGTGGACGTGCGCGCGATCGGCGCGCAGGGCGTGCTGGCGTTTGGCTGCGCCGACAATTCGCAGGCCGTGCTCTATCTGCTGCGGCGGGACGCTCTCACGCGCGACGGCAAGGTCGACCGCACGGCGCCGCCGCGCGCTGTCACGCTGAGCGTGCCTGGTCTCGCGGACGGGCGCTATCGCATCACGCCGTTCGACACCCTGCTGGGCGCTGCGTTGACGCCCCTTGAGGCGACGGCGCGCAACGGCGCGCTCGGCTTCCTGTCGCCGCCCTTCACGGGCGACCTCGCGCTGGCTGTACGACATTGCACCTGAACTCCATGGGAGCCGGAGGATTGCATCATTGGCGGTCCTCAACCCGGAGCAGCAACAGCCATGACACGACACGACAGCCGCAGCATCCTGCTTTGCTTTTCGCATCTGCGCTGGGGCTTCGTCTGGCAGCGGCCGCAGCATCTCCTGAGCCGCGCGGCGCGTGACTATCGTGTCCTCTTCTTCGAAGAAGCCTACATCGGCCCGGAGATCGAAGCGCCGTTCCTGTATCGTGCGCCGCCGTCCGAGGGCGTTGAAGTCATCGTCCCGCATCTGCCGGCTGGCGGCGACGCACGCGAGAATGACGCTGCGGTGCAGCGGCTTCTCGACGCCTGTCTCGGCGAGCTCGAGGAGGCGCCCGCCATCCTCTGGTACTACACGCCAGAGGCCATCGCCTTCACGCGTCACCTCGACGCAGATGTGATCGTCTACGATTGCATGGACGAGCTTTCAGCCTTTCGCGACGCGCCGCCACGTCTGGGAGAACTCGAGCAGGAGCTCTTGCAGCGCGCGGATCTGGTCACCTGCGGCGGGCGCACGCTGTTCGAAGAAAAGCGACGCCATCATCCCGGTGCGCACCTGTTTCCGAGCAGCATCGATGCGCCGCATTTCAACCGTGCGCGCGCGCTGTCGGCGCAGCGAAGCCTGCATGCACAACCGGTGCTCGGCTATTTTGGCGTTATCGACGAGCGTCTCGATCTCGAACTCGTCGCGGCGCTCGCGGACCTTCGACCGCAATGGACCATCGAAATGGTCGGGCCAGTGGTGAAGATACCAGAGACGGCCTTGCCGTTGCGGCCCAACATCGTCTGGAGCGGGCATGTTGCTTACGCCGATCTGCCCGAGCGTCTGGCGCGTTGGGACATCGGCCTGATGCCCTTTGCGATGAACGAGGCGACCCGCTGCATCAGTCCGACGAAGACCCCGGAATTTCTGGCGGCAGGCGTGCCCGTCATCTCGACGCCCGTACGAGATGTCGTGACGCCCTATGGCGACGCGGCGCTCGTTGCGATCGCGAGCGACGCCGAGGCTTTCGCAGAAGCGGCCGCGCGGCTGCTGCGCACGCCGAAGGGACCATGGCTTGCGACAGTGGACGCCTTCCTCGCCACGACGTCGTGGGACATGACCTACGAAAATTTGCGGAAGCTGATGCGGTCGAACTCGGGCATTGCGCGACTGCCTGACGAAAATGCCGCCATGGCTGACGCGTGACCCGGCGCGCGCGATGAGCAGCTAGGCAGGCTGCACAGCAAATCTGCAAAGGGCGACGAGATTCACGGGGACCATGAGCGTTCCCGGACGTTTACCCTTTTTAAAAATCCGGAGCTTTCGGAGATGATCGCGCACGCCGCCATGATCACCGCTGTTCTTTTCGCGTCACCCTTGGCGCCTGCGCGCGATGACGGACAATGGGAAGGTGTCGACCCGAAGATCCGCGCCTGGTTCAACTCGCTCCGACAGCCCGACAACCCCGCAGTCAGTTGCTGCGGTGATGCGGACGCCTATTTCGCGGATCTGATGGAGGTGAAGGACGGGCGCATGCTTGCGACGATCACCGACAGCCGCGGCAATCCCATTCCCGCCGGCACGGTGATCGAAGTTCCGCCCCACAAGGTCAACAAGGACCCGAACATCTTAGGGCGCGTGATCATCTTCCTTGGCGGATCGCCAAGGCGCCCGATGGTCTTCTGCTACGTGCCGGGCACCGGAACCTAGATGGCCCCGAGCAACACGCCTGCAGCGAGAATCAACGCTGAAGAGCCGATCGCGCAGGCAGCGAGAACACGACGCATGACACTCTCCCCGGTACGAGACGTGTGACAACGCAGGTCTCGTCAGGTGAGTTCAAGCTGCACATGCGTCAATTGATCTCACGCGAGCTTGAACAAACGCTCGGCTGTCGTCCGCTTGATCATCGCGAGGCTCGCGTCATCCAGCCCCGCTTGCGCCAGCGTGCCGAGCGGGTCGGGATCGCCCATGTCGAACGGATAATCCGAGCCGAGCATGACGCGGTCCGCGCCTGCCAGATCGACGAGCGTGCGGATCTGCTCGGGCTTGTAGACGCAGGTGTCGTACCACATCGCCCGAAGATAATCGGACGGACGCTTCGACGTGAGCCGTTTCAGCTCCGGGCGATAGGTCCACGCGTGGTCCATGCGGCCGACGTAGAACGGGAAATAGCCGCCGCCGTGACAGACGAAGATGCGCAGCTCGGGATGTCGGTCGAGCACGCCGCCGAAAATCAGATGGTTCACGGCGATGATCTCTTCGAGCGGCTGCCCGATGGTGTTGACCATGAAGAACGCGCCGAAGCGCTGGCCGTGCGAGAAGCCGAGCGGATGGATCATAAGCGGCACGTCGAGCTTGGCGAGCCGCGCGTAAAGCGGATCGAACACGGGATCTGACAATTCGCGCTCGAGCACGCGCGCGTCAATCTGGAAACCACGCAGGCCCTTCTCCTCCACGGCGCGCGTGGCCTCGGCGATGGCGGCCTCGACATCGGTCATCGGCAGGGTGCCGAGCCCCGCGAGACGTGTCGGGTCCT
>JAQGKM010000373.1 GCA_028290125.1 Hyphomicrobiales bacterium
CGCCTCAGTGCTCCTTGAAGGCGCGCGCAACCTGATCCATCAGGGGCTTCAGAAGATACGACATGGCCGTACGTTCAGCCGTGCGGAAATGAACTTCGGCCGGCATGCCTGGCACCAGCTGCATCGATTCCGCCTTGACCAATTCATCGCCCGACAGGCTCACGCGCACCACGTAATAGGGCGCGAGCTGCGAGGCGATGTTTCGCTCGTCTTCCTTGCGGACGTCCGCGGACACGCGCGTGACCTTGCCTGAAAACTCCGGCGTGGTGCGCTGATTGAAAGCCGGAAAGCGGATGAAAGCCGCCTGGCCGACGCGCACGTGATCGATATCCTGCGGCGCGACCTTCGCTTCGATGACAAGCGCATCGCCTTCCGGCACCACAAGCATCAGGGACTCGGCCGGCGAGGCCACGCCCCCCACGGTGTGGACGAGCATCTGGTGCACCTTGCCCGATTGCGGCGCGCGCACGTCGATGCGCGACAGCTGATCGTTGGCGGCGACCTGCCGCTCGTTGAGCTCCGCGACCTTGCCTTGCAGCTCACGCAGTTCCTTCACGACTTCCGTTCGCATGTCCTGGTCGATCTGCAGGATCTGCAGCTCGATCTCGGTGATCTTGCCGCGCGCCTGTGCGACGCCCGCGATGACCTGTGCGTGCTCGCCGGAGATGCGCGCGGCCTCCCGGCGCAGCTGCGTCATCTTGGATGCGGGCACTAATCCGCTGACCTCGAGGGTCGCGAGGTCCTTCAGCTCTTTTCCGATCAGCGACGTTTCTTCCTTCTTCGCCGCCGCCTGCAGCACGAGCCCGGAAATCTCCTCGCGCAACTGCAGGATCCGCTCGCTCAATTGACCCTTCTGGCCCTCGCGCGTGCGGCGTCGTGTGTCGAAGACGTTGCTTTCTCCCGTGACGATCTCGCGGATGTCGGGCGCATCCCTGCGGCTTTCGAATTCGCGCGGCGTCGCCAGCACCGTCAGACCATCACGCTCCGCGGCAAGACGCACGCGCCGCATGGCGAGTTCGTCGAGCTGCTTCGTGATGACGCCGAGATTGGCGCGGGCGACGGTCTCATCGAGCTTGAGGACGATGTCGCCCGCCTGGACGAAATCGCCGTCCTTCACCCGGATTTCGCTGATCACGCCGCCTGTCGGGTGCTGGACTTTCTTGACGGCGGAATCGACGACGACCATGCCGCCGCCAACCACTGCGCCAGCCAGCGATGTGGTGGCGGCCCAGCCGCCTCCGCCGCCGATCAGGAGAACGATGAGCGAAACCCCGAGAAGACTGTCTCGCCGAATGGAATCCATTTTCATGACCGGCCTCCTCAGGACAAAGCAGCTTCGCGCGGGCGAGTGTCGCCGGCGCTTGGCGTCCGCGCCGGCCTGTCATCCTGACGCGGCTGGACGGCGACCGTCATCGACTTGAGCACCTGCTCCTTGGGACCGAAGGCCTGCGCCTGCCCCTTGGCGAGCACCATCACCATGTCCACGGCGGCGAGCGCGGAAGGCCGATGTGCAATCACCACGACAATGCCGCCGCGCGCCCGCACCGACGCGATGGCGCGCGTCAAGGCTTCCTCGCCATCTGAATCGAGGTTGGAGTTCGGCTCGTCGAGCACGACAAGAAACGGGTTGCCGAAAAGCGCGCGCGCGAGCGCGATCCGCTGCCGTTGACCGGCCGACAGCGGCTGGCCGCCCGAACGGATGTCGGTTTCATACCCCTTGTCGAGATGCAGGATCAGCTCGTGCACGCCCGCATCCTGCGCCGCCGCGATCACATCCGCCATCGAGGCGTCGGGCCGGAACCTCGCAATGTTCTCGGCGATCGTCCCTTCGAAAAGCTCGATGTCCTGCGGCAGGTAGCCGATGTGTCGGCCAAGCAGGTGATCGGGCCATTGATCGAGCGACGCCGCGTCGAGACGCACTGAGCCCTGGCCGAGAGGGCGCCACAACCCGACGATGCCGCGCGCGAGCGTGGACTTGCCGGACGCGCTGGGTCCGATGATCCCGAGCCCCTGCCCTGCTTCCAGCGTGAGGCTGATGTTGCGCACGCTCGCGACCGTATGTCCGGGGGGCGCAAGGCTGACGTTCTCGAGTTTCAGATTGGCGACCGGCGCCGGCAATTCCAGGGTCGCCTTGCGCACGCCGCCGATCTTCACGAGCAGCTTCAGCCGCGCATAGCTCTGGCGCGCGGAGACGAAGGTGCGCCAGTTGGCGATAGCGATCTCGACAGGCGCGAGCGCACGGGATGTCAGGATCGATGCGGCGATCATGATGCCGCCCGTCGCTTCGCCCGAGATCGTCAGATAGGCGCCGAGCCCCAGCATGCCCGACTGCAAGACCATGCGGAAAACCTTGGTGATCGAGCCGAGCTGCGTGGTCACGTCCTGTGCGCGCAATTGATCCGCCAGGTTGGCGGCGCTCAACATCTCGAAGCGGCGGCGGAAGTCGCCGAGCATCCCCAGGGCGCAAATGACCTCGGCGTTGCGGCGGCTCGCCTCCGTCAGCGCATTGAGCCGCATCGCGCTCGTCGCGGCGGCGCGCGCGGGCGCGCGGCTGAACACCTCGGTGAGGATCGTCAGGAAGACGAGCAGGACAGCGCCGGCGGTCGCCACGAGGCCGAGCACCGGATGAAGGAGGTAGACGAGCCCGAGATAGACCGGCATCCAGGGCATGTCGAAAAGGGAGATCGGTCCGGGACCGGCGACGAACGCACGCACCTGTTCGAGATCGCGCACGGCCTGCGCAGACTCCACGGGTTCGACCTGGCGCAGCGGCAGCTGCATCATGGCGCCGAAGACGGAGCCCCGCATGGCGCGGTCAAACCGCGCCCCGACGCGCATGGTGATGCGCGTACGCAGGACTTCCAGCAGCCCGTTGACCAGATAAAGTCCGACCATCAGCATTGTCAGCCCGACAAGCGTCGGCACGCTGCGCGAGGTGATGACGCGATCGTAGACCTGCAGCATGTAGATCGAGCCGGTCAGCGCGAGAATGTTGACCACACCGGAGAACATCGCCACGACGGCGAGCGGCTGGCGGCAGAGCGCCAGCGCCCGGCGCACCGGATCCGGCTCCTCGCGCATGTCCTCCGCAACGACAGGGCCTCGCTCGGTCCTGTGCGACCGCAGCCACCCGGTCAGCAACACGGCCGAACCAGCGACCAGAGCGCCAACCGGCATGGACGAACCACCGAACAGATCCACCTGCGCGGACGCCGCCTTCACGAGCGGGCCGACCAGCTCCTCCATGCCAACGACAAGGACGGCGGAGAGAAGGATCGTCATCAGCGCTGCAACTCGCCGGATGCTCATCGAATGCTCCTGTTCACGCGTTTCTCTCGCACGTCAGTGATGTCTGAAGTCGTCCGGCGACCACCAATCCCGATGTGCGGGTGTGGTCTCTGCGGTCGACGGGGCATGGTGGGACTCCGTCGAGAAATACGACAGGAGCTTCGTGAGCATCTGAGCCTGGGCGTCGTTCAGGTGCAGATGCATGTTTCCGAAATCGACCGTGTTGCCGTTCGGCGGGACGGGCTCGTCGTGATGAGCCGGCGCCTCGCCGGGGTCGGAATCCTTGTGGGCATTCGGCCAGTGCCGGAACATGAAGAAGTCTGGCCCGAGGTGCGCGTTGTGCCAGTAATCATGCCGGTTGTGGCAGTGCGGTTGATCGTCACCGGGTGACGAGCCGCCTTGTCCGGGCGTGTCGGTCGTCGTGGGCGGCGGTTCGTTGGTCGTGGGCGGTGGCCCGTCGTTTCCACTCGGCGCCGCGACCTCGATCGAAACGGTCGCGACATTGCCCGTGAGCGCGCCGTCATTCGCCGCATAGGTGAAGGAGAACGCACCTGCAGCGCTGGGCTGAAATGTAAAGGACCCGTCCGCGTTGAAATGAAAAGCGCCCTCCGTCGGCGCAGCGACCAGAACCGCTGACAGCTGCGCGCCGTCGGGATCGGAATCGTTCGCCAGAACGCCGTGGGCGGCATCAACGACGAGCACCTGTCCTGCATTGCCCGCGTAGGTGTCGCCCTGCGCGACAGGCGCGACGTTCTCGGGCGCCGGTGGCGGAGTTTCGATGACGTCCTGGACCGACAAGCGCAATTCGGCGCTCGATGGCGACGGACCCGTCGGCGTCGGATCGATGGCGCTGACCCAGACGTCGAACTGCGTGTGTCCGCTTTCGAAGTCGAACGCGTCGCCCGCATACCAGAGCTCGGGTCCCGCACTGCCGGAGCGGATCTCGAAAGCATTCGCGTCCGCGCCCTCGAGCCAAAGTGTCGGCTCTCCCGCGGTTCCGACAACGAGGTTGACGTCCGCAACCTTCAGGCCGCCCGCGACATCGACAGTTTCCTGAACTGCGGAAACCGTCTGGAGCAAAGTCACGAGGCTTGGGACGAGCCCTGTGCCGCCTTGTCCGCCAGACGATCCGCCGCCGCCAGAGGTGTTGTCGCCGCCCTGCGAGCCGGTGTGGTCTTCCCCGCTCTGGCCTGATCCCGTCGATCCACCGGAGTTCGTCGATCCCGAACCAGTGTTGTCGCCTCCAGCGCCAGTGGTGTCGCCGCCGCCCTGCGAGCCGCTTTGGTCACCGCTTTGGCCGGTTCCAGTCGATCCGCCGGAGTTCGTCGATCCGGAGCCGGTGGTGTCACCACTGCCGGATTGTCCGCCTGAACCGGCACCGCTCGGGCCGCTTGTCCCGCCCTGCACGGTCTCGAGCAGTCCCGCGCCGGAAAAATGCAACATGACGTCGAGCATGGCTGCATCACCGAACGCGACGCCGAGCGCCTGCGCTTCGCTGCCCTGCACGACCGCGCTCACTGCCGAAATGGCCGCCACGAGTTGATCGCCGGTGAACTCGCCTGCGAGGTCACGCAGCAGACCATTGCTGTCGGCAATGAGGGTCGCCAACTGGTCCCCGAACACGCCGAAGGAACCCGCAGCCGCAACAAGTGCGCTGACACCGGTTGCGGATGTCAGATCGAGCGGAAGGCCCGCAGCCGACAGGTTGGCGAGATCTGTCATCGGATCGGCAAACGGAACGCCGGCATGCAGCAGCGCGAGGGTGTTGGCCACCTGCGAGCCGAGGACGAACAACGCTTGCGCGCTTGCGTCACCGGCCTTCGTTCCGGCGATCGGATCGATGTGAAGGACATCGATGCCCGCCGCCAGACCGAATGCGCTCGTAAGCGCCTGGGTCGCGGAAGCGAGCGTCATCCCCGTATCGATCATTTCGCTCAGGAGATTTGTCAGAGGCGTAATGACCGACGCGCCCACGGGCGCTTTCATGACGCCCGAGAAGGGCAGCATGGTCGCCAGATCGACGGCGCCATTGCCGCCGATCGCCATCAGCGCACCTGGCTTGCCGACAAGCGTGAAATGCCCCGTTCCGTCGGTGGTGGTCTGCGCCTCGAAACTCTCGCGCCGCCCGTTGCCGTTGGTGTCCATGAATACGGTCGCGCCGGCAATATAGCCATCCTGCAGCGAGCCGTTGACGACCTGCACGCCCGCTGGGTGGATGACATTGACCGTGAAGGCGTCCGTCACGGTCAAGGGCGTCCCGGGACCGGCGTCAGTCGCGCTGACGCGCACGTCGAACGTCTTCGGCGCGGTGGCGAGCAAGGTCCCGCTGATCAGCAGCGCACCGTTGGTGGCGACCTGGTCCTGTACGGAAAGCCCGATGCTCGACAGCGGCGAGCCGTCGGCGAGCGTGACCTTGTAGATCAGCGAAGCGGCAGCGGTCTGGGCGTCGCCAAACACTGTCGTGACCGGCAGGAACAGGTTGACCGGCCCGACATCCGGGATGGTCGTATCGGGAAGCCCGACCTGCCCTTGCTGCGGCACGACGAACGGCGCCGTGTTGATCAGCGGCGCCGTGGTGACGACGGCGGTCTGCACCGCCGGCACACGTTCCACAAAGCCAAGTCCGTCCGTAAAACTCACGACGACGCGGATCGGCTGACCGACGGTGAAATCAGCGATCACGTAGGATGAAGCGGTCGCGCCGGTGATCGACACCCATTCGCCGCGCGCCGGGTCGAGATATTCCCATTGATAGCGCAGATCCGTGACGAGCTGCGGATTGAACGGGTTCGGATCGAGATCGAAGAGACTCGCGTTTGCCGTCAGCGTCTCCCCGATGACCGGGACGCCATCGATGAACACCGAGCCGAACGGCAGCTGGTTGACGACCGTCAGCCCGGAGAACGGCACGAGGTCCGCGAGGTTGACGGTCTGATCGAGAAACTCCAAACGCTCGATGTTGCGGATCTTGTCCACACCGTCATCGACGACCGCGGCGACGCCCCCGCCTCCGCCGACCTGAACCGCCGGCACCACATGCACGACCGAGATGAAGCCTTCCGCATCGACGCCGTTCCAGCCGCGTCCATCCGCCGTCGCGACGCCTACGACGTAATTCTGTGCGAGATCGGAATAGACCGCCGTATCGACATCGCCCTTCTGGCCGCCGTCGTGGATCACACGCACGACCTGGCTGTTTTGAAGTTCGACATGCAGGAAGGCGTCGCCGTCGATGATGTCGCCCCCGGCTCCCCCGGTGATGCGATCGCTTCCACCGCCGCCCAGGATGATGTTGCCACCCGAGAAGTGAACGGGCGCGTTGGGTGAAAAGAACGTCTCGAGCCCGTCGATGAGCCCGACGTTCGTGATCTCGTTGGTGGCGTCGACGACGGCGTCGTTCGTGCCGATCAGATTGTCGTTGTAGGCAGAGCCGCTGAGGCCCTCCGTTTCGACGAAGACGTCGCGGATCGCATCGGGCGAGAGAGGCGGCGAGTCCAGGATGAAGTCGCGGCGCGTCATGTTGACTTCGACGCCCTGCGTGTCGAATTCGAACGACGCCCAGTCGTACCCCTTGCGTCCCTCGAACTTGTTGAAGCCGCCGCCGCCGACCATGATGTCGTCGCCGCTGAAGCCCTGCATCCGGTCGCCGCCATTGTTCGACTGGATGTTGGCTTCGCTGGGCGTGGGGCGGCCCTTGGCGTCGGTGGCGACCCAGGTGCCGCCGATCAGGACGTCGTCGCCGCCAAACAGCGGCAGCTGACCCGTCGGAGCGCCTTGGTCTCCGTTCAGCAGGTCGCCGCCCTGCCCGCCCTCGATCCAGTCGTTCCCCTCGTTGCCGAGGATCTCGTCATCGCCTTCGTCGCCGTTGATGATGTCGTCGCCGAGCCCGCCCGAAATGTCGTCGATGCCCTTGCCGCCATGAATGACATCGTTTCCGTCATTGCCGAACACGATGTCGTCGCCGATGCCGGCGTTGATGTTATCGTTGCCCTTGTCGCCATGAATGACGTCGGCGCCGCCGGTGTCGGTGATGGTGTCGTCGCCATCGCCGCCGTAGACGAAATCGTCGCCGTCGCCGCCGTCGATCACATCGTCGCCGCCGTCGCCATAGACCGTGTCGTCGTCGGCGTTGCCTGCGGTCAGACGGTCGTCATGCTCGGTTCCGCCCAGCACCATCGTATTGCCGAGGAAATTGTCGTCGCCGAGGAACTTGATCGACTTGATGTCGGCGCCGTCCGAGCCTTTCGCATGCGTGCCGTCGGCGTTCAGCACCCATGAAGCCTGGAGAAGAAGCTTGCCGGTCTCGGCGTTGACGGGCCATGTCGATGGATCGTCGGGATCGATCGCCGCCGCCTCGACCTGGTATTCAGGCGTCAGGAACACGCTGGCGCTGAGATGCTTCACGCCGGTGTTGTGCATGATCATTTCGGCGAAGGAATTGTTCTCGATTTCCGAGAGGAAATGCGTGCCTTCCAGCCGGGGAAGATAATAAAGCCGGTCGCCGTCCTGCAGGTTTTCCATCTGCACACGGAAGATGAAATCGAACGTCGTCCCGAGGAGTCCGCCGAACAGATTCTGCTTTTCCGCAAGCCCGCCGATCCACAGATCGATCTGATCGAGACCCGTGACGCTCCCCGTGCTCCACGTCGGGATCGCCCCCGAGGCGTCGTGCAAGGCGCGCGGATCCGCCGCCAGCGCGCCATGGTCGACAATACTGGCATAGGCGCCAAGGCTGTGCATGAAATTGTAGGCGTCGGTGATCTGCGCCTGCGTCGCAAAGGCAGGATTGGCGACATTGGCGACCTCGACTCCGTCCTTGATCGACGTTGCTGCGCTGGTGGCCTCCCCCGTGACGGCGTCGATGAAAGCCTTGTCGCTCACCACGAAGCCGTCGCTTCCGCGCAGCACGAGCGCGAGAGCCGCGTCGCGCTTTTCGACGAGTGTCGTCGCCGCATCGAGCGACTGGTGTTCGCCATAAGCGGCGACGAAATTGATCAGCGAAGCCGCATGCTTCAGGGACTGGCCGAAGTCGACCCAGCTTTCGTAAGGCTTCAGGGCCGAGTCATGGGTCTGCGAATAGATTTCATTGCGCACGAGGTTGAGCGGCGCCACGCCGGTTTCGCGACCGCGTGCAATGTTCAGCGCGGCAAGATCGAGCGGCAGGCCCAGAAGATTGTTGCGCAGGGCGCCGGTGACGAACTCATCGATCTCGTTGCCGACCTGGTGAGTGGCGCCGAGCGTGAGTTCGCCCGCGGCTTCCGCGCCCATGCTGGCGTATTGAAGCGGATTGGTGAAAGCCTCGATCAGTCCGATCTGGTCGAGAACAGGATTGCCATTCGCGTCGAGAACGGGCGTTCCGGCGAGCGGATTGCGAACGCCCGTGTCCACGTCCGTCGGATTGCCAAGCGCATCGAGGAATTCGCCCTGGAGCTGATAGGTGTTGAGGTTCTCGTCGAGCATCGAATGGCCGAAGCGATAAACCGCATTGGCGAATTCGGAGACGATCGCGGGATCGAGATGGACATTGGTGTTGCCGAAGAGATGGATCGCCGGCGACACCTTGCGGGCGAATTCCTCGAAGACGAGATGCTGGTATTGCGTTTCCGTGCCGAACTTGGCGGCCTGGAACAGGCGCTCGCCGTTCCATTCCACCGCATCGATCCCGTCCGCGAGATTGGCACCGGGCAGAACCCAGGCGGAGGCGAAAGCCGTGTCGCCCTTGGCGAGCTCCGCACGGACAAGATCCTTGATCTGTTCGATAAGGCGGTTGTGCTCGTCGTGGAAGACTTCGTGAAAGGATGACAGGCCGATGTTCTCGTTCGCGCGACCGTCGCCTGCCACGTAATGGGCGTCGAGCAA
>JAQGKM010000413.1 GCA_028290125.1 Hyphomicrobiales bacterium
GCGTTCTCGACCGGATCCCAGAACCAGAAGCCGCCCCAGCCCAGCGTGTAATAGGCCCAGTAGGAGCCCATCGCGATGCCGAGCGTGAGAAAGATCCACGCCACCAGCGTCCACGGCCGCACGTAGCGCGCCCAGGCGGCGTCGATCCGGCCCGAGATCAGTGCCGCGGCGGCGAACGAGAAGGTGATCGAGAAGCCGACATAGCCGACGTAAAGCAGCGGCGGATGGATCGCGAGGCCGGGATCCTGCAGCAGCGGATTGAGATCGCGGCCTTCGATGGGCGCGGGCAGCAGGCGCGCAAACGGGTTCGACGTCAGCAGCACGAACAGCAGGAAGGCGGCGGACAGCCAGCTCTGCACGGCGAGCACCAGCGCGCGCAGGTCGTCGGGCATGCCGCGCGAGAACAGCGCCACGGTCGCGCCAAACAGCGCGAGGATCAGCACCCACAGCAGCATCGAGCCTTCGTGATTGCCCCAGACGCCGGAGAATTTGTAGAGCAGCGGTTTCAGCGAATGCGAGTTCTCGAACACGTTCACGACCGAGAAGTCCGACGTGACATAGGCGTGCGTCAGCGCGCAGAACGACAGCCCGATCAGCAGGAACTGCATGACGGCGGCGGGTTGCGCCATCGCCATCAGGGGCGCGTCGTGGCGCAAGGCGCCGACCAGCGGGGCGATGCCCTGCACGATGGCGAGCGCCAATGCCAGCACCAGCGCGTAATGTCCGATCTCGACGATCATGCGACCTTGTCCTCCGGACTATTTCTTGGCGGCGGCGCCGCCGTCGTTCCAGACGCCCTGCTTCTTCAAGCTGTCGGCGACTTCGCGCGGCATGTAATTTTCATCATGCTTGGCGAGCACGCTGTCGGCGCGGAACACGCCATTGACCAGCTGCCCTTCGGCGACCACGCCCTGCCCTTCGCGGAACAGGTCGGGCAGCAGTCCGGCGTAGGTCACCTTCACTTCCGTCTGATTGTCGGTGATGGCGAAAGCGACGTGGCGATCGTCCGATTTCAGCACGGAACCTGGCTGCACGAGGCCGCCAATCCGCATCCGCGCATTCGGGCGCAGCTCGGCGGTCTTGGCGGACAGCTCGGTCGGCGTCACGAAGAACACGACGCCGTCCCGGAACGCAAACAGCGCGAGTCCGATGGCGACGCCGATCACGGCGACGGCGGAGGCGATGAGGGTGAGGCGGCGGCCCTTGCGTGTCATGTCAGCTTTTCAATCCGAGTTCGTCGGCGAGCGCGTTGACGCGGCTCAAGCCTTCCGGGTCCGCGCCGAGCGCAGTGCGCGCCTTGGTCAGCGCGGCTTTCGCAAGATCGTTTTCCTGCAGCACCTTGTAGGAGCGCAGCAGGCGCAGCCAGCCTTCGACGTCGCTGCCGTCTGCGTCGAGCCGCGCCGCAAGGCTGTCGACCATGCCGCGGATCATCTCGCGCTGTTCGGCGCTCGGCATGGCGCGCACGGCGTCCGCCGTTTCGCCTTTCGGGCCATCGTCGACGGCAGGCGGCGTGCCGCCGAGACCGAGGATTCGCGCCCGCACCACGGGCTGCCAGGGCGCGTTTGGCGGCGTGCCCTTGGCGAGCTGCGTGTACGCCTCGAGCGCGCCATCGCGGTCGCCGCCCTGCTCGCGCGCGAGCGCCATGTAGAAGAACGCCACCGGATGACCGGGCATAAGCTCCAGCACCTTGGCGAAGATGTCCTGCGCCTGCGGCGTGACGGAATCCTGCGCCGCATAGACCAGCGCCTCGCCCTGCGCCGTCAGCCGCTCGGGCGTTTCGCCGAGCACGCGAGCCGCTTGGCCGAAAGCGCGGGCCGCGTCGTCGTAGCGGCCCATCTTCATGTAGACAGGCGCGAGAATCTCCCAGCCACGCCCGTCGTCCGGACTCGTGGCGAGATGCTCCTCGATCTTGCGCACGGCAGATTGCACCTCGACCTGCCCCTGCCGCTCGGCGACGCGCGCTGCTAGCGGCTGATCGGGAACATCGGGACGTCCTATCGACGCGTAGACCGAGAGCGCAACGGCCGGAATGGCGACGAGCGCGATGATCGCGCCGATCTTCGCTCCCATCCGCGACTTGCCGTCTGCGACAGGTTCGTCGGTCACGCGCAGCAGACGCCGCCCGGCCTCGGCCTTGGCGACCTCGCCATCAGCTGCAGTCAAAAGGCCAAGCTGCACGTCGCGGTCGATTTCCTCGACCTGCGAACGGTAGAAGCTGACATCCGGCGTACGCGCACTTGCGCCGCGCGCCCGGCCGAGCGGCCACAGCACGGCGAGCACGACGGCGCCTGTCATCAATGCAAAAGCGGCCCAGATCATGCTTGCCTTCTACCCTTTTGCCGCGCCTGCGGCAAAGGACGATTAAAGTCACGGCGACGCCCGCTCAAGCGGCAGGTAGACGCAGGGTGGCGCGCAGGCCGCCTTCAGGGCTGGCGTTCAGCGAAAATTGACCGGCGTAGACCGCCGCCAGATCGGCGACGATGGACAGGCCGAGGCCAGAGCCGGGTTTCGTTTCGTCCAGCCTGCGGCCACGCTTCATGGCCTGCTCGCGCTGATCCTCGGCGAGACCGGGGCCGTCGTCGTCGATGGTGATGTGCAGGAAGTCCTGCCCGCCGGTCTCGGCGGCCGGATCTACGGTCAGCCGTACGCGGATCGTCGAGGCCGCCCACTTGCCCGCATTGTCGAGCAGATTGCCGAGCATCTCCTCGAGGTCCTGCTTCTCGCCGCGAAAGCGCGGGGCGCCTTCGAGTTGCGCGTCGAAGACCAGCGCGCGATCGCGGTAGATCTTCTCGAAGGTGCGCACCAGCGCGTCGATGACCGGCGTCACCTCGGTGGTCGAGCCGACGACGTTGGAGCGGGCGGCGGCCCGGGCGCGGTCGAGATAATGGTTCACCTGGTCGCGCATGACCTGCGCCTGCTCGCGAATCTTTTCGGCGAGGCTCGAGCGTTCGTCACCCGCCTCGTTGGCGATGACGGAAAGCGGCGTCTTCAACGCATGCGCCAGATTGCCGACCTGCGTGCGGGCGCGCTCGACGATTTCGCGATTGGACGAGATGAGGAGATTGAGCTCGCTGGCGAGCGGCGCGAGATCTGGCGGGAACGCGCCGTCGATGCGATCGCCCTCGCCGCGCCGGATGGCTGCGACCTCGCCCTGCAGACGCCGCAACGGGCGCAGGCCGAAGCGAACCTGCAGCAAGGTCGAGACGACCAGCGCCAGCGCGAGCAGCAGGAATGTCAGCGCGAGCGACCATTCGAAGCGATGGATGTCGGCTTCGAGCTGTTCGGTCACGGCGGCGACCTGCACGAGGAAGCGGCCCTCCTCGTCGGTCTCGATCACGCGCTCGATGATGCGCAACAGGCGCCCGTCCGGACCGTCGGCATAGCCCCGGCGATAACCGCCGATCTGGGCAGGAACGCCAGCATCCTCGAGCCGCGGCAGGCGCGACGCGAACAGCGAGCGCGAGCCCTTGATCTTGCTCAGAGGCTGGTCGAGTGGCGTGATCTGCCAGTACCAGCCCGAGAGCGACAATTCGAATTGCGGATCGCCGAGCTGCCCGGGCTCGGTGCGCGTGTCGTCGCCCGGCGTCGCAACGTCGGCGACGATGGCGCGCAGATAGACGCCGAGACGTTCATCGAAACTCTGCTCCGCAGCGCGGCGATAGATGGCGGAAAGAACGAGGCCGGCGACCAGCAGGGTCGCCACGCTCCACAGCGCGGCGGAGACGAACAGCCGCGTCGCGAGCGAGCGGGGAGCTGCGCCGCGCGCCTTCATCGCGCCCCGGCGTCACTCGCCGCAGGATCGAGCAGATATCCGAGCCCGCGCACCGTCTGGATGACGTCGACGCCGAGCTTCTTGCGCAGACGCCCGACGAAAACCTCGATCGTGTTCGAGTCGCGGTCGAAATCCTGATCGTACATGTGTTCGACCAGTTCGCCGCGCGACACGACGCGGCCCATGTGATGCATCAGGTACGACAGCAGCCGGTACTCATGCGAGGTGAGTTTGACAGGCGCGCCGCCCACGACCACGCGGCCGGACTTGGTGTCGAGCCGCACCGGGCCGCAGGTCAGTTCGTTGGTGGCGTGTCCCGTCGCGCGGCGCAGCAGCGCGCGCAGGCGGGCCAGCACCTCCTCCATGTGAAAGGGTTTGGCGACGTAGTCGTCGGCGCCGGCGTCGAAGCCCTGCACCTTGTCGCTCCAGCGATCGCGGGCGGTGAGCATCAGCACCGGCATGACGCGTCCGTTCCGCCGCCACTCTTCCAGCACCGTGATGCCGTCCTTCTTGGGCAGGCCGATGTCGAGCACCACGGCGTCGTAGGGTTCGGTGTCGCCCAGAAAACAGCCTTCCTCACCATCGTAAGCGCGATCGACCGCATAGCCTGCCTGCTCGAGCGCCGTGACGAGCTGCCGGTTGAGGTCCTTGTCGTCTTCGATGACGAGCAGTCGCAAGGCCGCTATCGCTCCTGTTTGCTGCGCGCATTGACGCGCGAGCCAGAGGCGGCGTCGACGAACACGCGAACTACGCGCCCGTCCCGCCGCAGAAGAGACATCTCATACACGAATTGCTCGTTCCAGCGACAGAGCCGCGCGTTGAGCGGCTCGGCGCGGGTCTGCGAGGCGGCTTCCCGCAAGAGCGCCATCGGCTCACGCAGATGATGCGCCGAGACATTCTCGCGGGTTTCGGCTGCCGACAGGCAGGCCCGCCCCGCATCGCTGCCCGGCGCGGCGGCGAAACGGACCGGATGTCCGCCGAGGGTGGCGGCCAGGGCCGACAGAATGAGCAGCGTCGTCATGGCTGAAACCTTGCCGCAATTCCGCTGAACAGCGGATGAACAGGGCGTCAGCCATAACCCGGATTGCCCGCGCAGGCGAGAACCGCCCGCTGTCTCAGCCAATCGGCGTGGTCGTGCGGACACGCCCGACGATGGCGTTGATGCCGCCGAGCAGCGCCGTCAGCGAAGCGCCAAAGGCGCCGATATCGTTGCTGCGCAGCGCCAGGATGCCGCCGGCGAGCGACGAGCCGATCACCGCGATGGACGACCAGATGGTCTGCGAGGCCCAGAAGGGCTTGGTTTCTGCGACGCTTGTGGTGGACATGGGGACAGTCTCCTTGGCTTGGTCGGCCGGCCGGGCCGTTGCGGTCGTCCGCCTGGGTGCGGGCGAGGCTTTCGCGAGGCTTCGGGCGAGCTTCTCGGCGCGCTGTATGCGCCGGGTCCAGCCGCGTCCGAATCGCGAAAATTGGGGAAGTCCGGACAGTCGCGCCCGGCGTGCGGCGCACAGGGCGACGATCACGTCGGCGGGCGCCCGCACGTCGATGGCGGCCCGCGTGATCGGCCCGATGGCTCCATCGACGCGAACGCCGATCGCATGCTGCAGGTCGCGCACGGCCTGTCGCGGCCCGGAGTTCACGGCGTCGTCGAACAGCGCGAGATCGAGGCCGGCCGGCAGGTCGTCGCCGCCGATCGCCGCCCAGTACCGCGCCTCGTAGATCGCGGCCGCTTCCTCGCGCTCGAGCGCGAGCACGTCATCCTTGCTGACGGGGCGTCCGCGCCAGGCCGCAAGGGTCGCGCGCGTGATGCCCATGTTGGTCGCGCCGCCGGAATCCCCCGGCAGGTCGCAATAGCCGCCCTCTTCCTCGAGAACGAAGCCGAGGCAATCCGCAAAGGATTTGCGCGCCATGGTTCACCTCCAGATCCGGCTTGAATGAATGGGGCCGACATCCCACGGGATCGTCTCGAAACCCGGAACGACGGCCGGCAGCGCGAACAGGAAGACCGTGCCGGGCGTGACGCGCAGCGGCCAGAAGGACGTGGTTCCGCCGTTGGGCGGCGCGAGCCACATCTGCGCGTGTTTCCAGCCGTGCGTCGCCGTGAAGATGCGGTCGGGCGTGTTGGCGGTGATGTTATGCGCCGCGCCATCGACCAGCACGCGGGTGACGTTTTCGCTCGAGCCCAGCACCAGCGAGCCCGACATGACGCGAAAGTAAAAGCCGGCGGTCAGGCCGCGCGGCGTCGCGCGGGTGGATGAAATCGTGGAATAGAACGCCGTCCCCTGCACGGTGAGCGCGCTCAGCGTTCCGGCGCCGGCCGTCACCTGCAGCACATAAAACTCGACGCCAGCAACCTGCGCGGCCGGCGTGCGGATCTTGGCCATGAGATCCGTCAGGCCGACCGGCATGGCCGAGCCGAAACGCATCAGCCCGTAATTGGCGCGCGTGGCGCCGTTCTGGTTGACGATGTATCCGGCGTCCGTAAACACGCCGGCGACGCTCGTGACCGGTTCCGGATTGCCGGAGAAACGACCCGCGTCATCGAGCAGGTTGACCAGACTCGAAGCCTGACGAAGCGTCTGGACGCAATAGACGCCTCCCGATTTGCGCACGAGAAAGGCCCGGTTCGCCTCCAGCGCGCCCTGCGGTAGCGGCGCGCCGTCGAAGGTCTTCAACGGCACGGGCGCCGCGTCGATCTGGTCGACCTGCAAGGTCGGATCGGCGCCGAGCGCTGTCGCGTTGGGCGCGTGCGGCACGAAGGCGAACATGGCGCCGTCGGGCATCGACCCGCGCATCGGCGCGCTCAGCAGGTAGGCCGCCGGCGTGCCGGTCGTGAGCGCCGCCGCGGCGACGAGATCGCTGACGCCGTTGGGAAAAAAGACCCGGCCGGTCGCCGGATCGACATTCAACGCTTCTTTCCACGCTGCGCCGTCGGTCGAGACCTTGATGCGAAAACGATCGTCACCCAGCAGGCCGGTCTCGGCGCGGCCGGACCAGTTCGACTGGTAGATCTGCGAGACAGTGCCGGTTGCCTGCTGCTTGTCGAGCTTCACGCGCAAATCGCCCGACCCGCCATCCGCCACGCGCAAGGCCGTGAAGGCGGCGTAGTTGAGCCGCGCCAGCAGCGGCGTGTCCGCGTCAGCGTTGGCGCCAACGCCAAGACGTTGCAGGTTCTGCGCTTCGGACAGATCCACGGCGAGCGGCGCCCAGGCGGCGCCATCGAACACGAAGATCCGGTTCTCGCCTTCGACAAAGGCGCGCCATCCCTTGCGCGGCGTCAGGAAGCGCCACGCGCCGTCGTCGTAAGCCGCGACCTTGCCGGCCTGTCCGGTGAAAGCGCCGCTCAGCGCGGCGCCGACGATATAGCGCGCGCCTTCGACCGGCGTGTCGGGCGGCGACGCCACGTTGCGCGCGACGACCGAGAGGTGAACCAGCGCGTCGAGCAGCGCCAGCGACTCGTTGTGCGTGACATGTTTCTGCGCCTGCGCGGAGTCGAGGCGCGGCAACGCCAGGCGTGTCGTGTCGGACATGGTGAACCCTTGGATCAGAGGATCGGAACATCGGCCTGCAGCGCGAAGCCGCGTCCGACGAAGGCGCTGACTTGCGCGATGCGCAGGGAGAGATGCGTCTGCGGCGCGCCAAAGTCGGCGGTTTCGTCCGCAGTCGCGTAGAGCGTTTCAGGCCTGTCGCAGGTCAGCGTGCGCATGACGGCCCCGCCCGACAGGATGTCGACGACATAGGATTCAGCGCTCTCGCCGAGCGGGACATCGACGCCCGCCCAATTGTCGCCATCGACCCGCGTCCGGCGGATGAAAGTAATCGTCACGCCACCGGAGTCGCGCCGCGCCTTTGCGCGCACCGGCGCATAGGGCTTCAGCGCCAGTGCGCCCGGCGTCGCCGTCACGCGCACATAGGCGGCATCCGCATAATCGCGCGACGCAGGGCCGATCGCGTAAGTTCGCGTCAGGCCGAGCGCGCCCGCGCCGAGCGGGACGAGCGCGTCATCGAGCATCACCACCGGCGCACCGGCCGGAACCGCGCGCCCCGCGAGATTCTCCTCGCCGCCCTGCCCACGCAACAGCCGCGACAGGCGCCACGTGTTGGCGCCGACAAGGTCGGCCCTGGCGAAACCAAGAATCTCCCATGCGCCATCGGCGCCGCGCACGGCGAAAGCATTGCGGCCGGCCAGCACGTCGGCGTCATTCACGGACGAGAGGGCGCCGCCGCGCAAATGAACGCGCAAGCTGTTGATGCGATCGAAGCGCGCCACGGGCCCGGGCTGCAAACTGTCGAGCGTTTCGCCGATCATCGCCGGGCGTTGAACCAGGCGCATGAACGAAAAGCCACCGCCGGACGACGCCCACAGGGCGAGCGGTCCGGGCCAGGGATCGGCGAAGGCCGCCAGATATTGCAGCGCCGGCGGATCGCTGCGCGCGATCGCGAGATCGAGAAGCTCGACGCGCGGCGGTCCCGGCAAGGCGGGCGGCGCGACGCTGGCGCGCACACCGTCTGCGACCGGCGCGTCATGGATCGACAGGTCGACCGCACGGCACGAGATGTGCCGCTCCAGCAAGCCTTCGGCGCGCGTGATGCGAACCAGGCGCTCGCCCTGCCCTGCAGGCATGAGCACGAGATCGCCGGGTTCGAGCGCCACGAGACCAGGCCGCAGGACGGCCTCCGCCGTTTCACGCGCGATCCACAGATCCTGCAGGCAGATGTCGGCAAAGCGTTGCGCGGCAGCGCTGCGCACGAAGAGCGCAGTCTCGCCTTCCGCATGCCGCCGCGTGGCGCCGGGAAGCCTGCGCGACAACACGCTGGCGGGACGATAATCCCATTCCGAATCCGAAAAGGCGACGCTGATTTCATGCGGCAACCGGCTGTCGTCCATGCGCGCGCTGCGCACCAGCGCGCCATCGGGCAAGGCGACG
>JAQGKM010000058.1 GCA_028290125.1 Hyphomicrobiales bacterium
GCGAAAGCGGCGTTGCCGGCGGTGACGGCCTGCCGGCTCGCATAGGCGCCAAGCCCCGAGGGCGTAGCCGCCGTGTCGCCGACGACGACATGAATGGCTGCAGGCTCGATGCCGAGCACCTGCGCCACCACCTGCGCCAGCATGGTCTTCACGCCCTGTCCCTGCGCGGTCGCGCCGCTCGTGACCACTACCTTGCCGGATGGGCCGACGCTCACGCCGACGCTCTCGAACGGCCCGCGCCCGGTCGCCTCGACGTAATTGGCGAGACCAAGCCCGATGAAACGCCCCTGCTGGCGCGCCTCTTCTTGCCGGCGCGGGAAATCATTCCAGCCCGCCGCTTCGAGCGCGCGCGCCTGACAGGCGGGATAATCGCCGCTGTCGTAGATCATCATGCTGCCGTCGCGCTGCTTGACGGGAATCGTGAACGGCATCTGCGTGGGCGCGATCATGTTGCGACGGCGGATCTCGTCACGCGCGAGGCCGAGCTGCAAGGCCATGCGATCCAGCAGCCGCTCCATGACGAAAGTGCCTTGCGGCCGCCCTGCGCCGCGCGTCGGCGCCGCAGGAGTCTTGTTGGTCATGCAGAGATCGATCAGCATGCGATAGGCAGGCAGGACATAGGGGCCGATCAGATTGGTCGCAGCGTTGAACGGCAGCGCGATGCCGTAGGGCGTTGCGGCGCCGTGATCGTAGACCAGCGTCCCGCGAATGCCGCGCAACCGCCCGTCGGATTCGAAGGCGGCTTCGACGGTCCAGATCTGCTCGCGTTCGCCGATGCTGGCGGTGAAACTCTCGAACCGGTCCTCCACCCACTTGACCGGACGCCGCAACAACAGCGCCGCGGCCGGCACTGCCAGTTCCTCGGGATGGAACACGGCCTTCGTTCCGAAGCCGCCGCCGACGTCGGGCGTGAGAACGCGCACTTGATGTTCGGCCAGTCCAAGCGTCTCCACCAGCATCGCCTTGGCGCGATGCGGCATCTGGGTCGAGTTCCAGACCGTCAGCTGATCGGCGATCGCATCCTGGCGTGCGATGACGCCGCGCGGTTCGATCGGATGCCCGCCGCCCTTGTTGAGTCGAAACTGTTCGCGCACGACAAAGGGCGCGCCCGCGAAGGCGTCCTCGACGTCGCCATAATCGACCTTGGTTTGCGCCACGAGATTATCGGGGCATGTCAGCCGCGCCTTCGGGGCGCCGGGCTGCAGGGCTTCGAGAAGATCCACGACGACCGGCAGGGCTTCGATGTCGAGTTCGACCAGCGCCGCCGCGTCTTCGGCGATCCGCCGCGAGGTCGCGACGACGATCGCCACGGGCTCGCCGACATAGCAGGCTTCATCCATGGCGAGGCACGGCGGATCGACGTCGAATCGCAGCCCGCCGGCCGGCAAGGCCAGCGGGACGAAATCCTGCGTGAGAACCTTGCGCAGATCCGCGAAGACATAGACGGCATGCACGCCGGGCAGCGCGCGCGCGGCGGCGCAGTCGATGTTGCGGATGCGGCCATGCGCCAGCGGACTGCGCACGAAGGTCGCTTCGGCGAGATCGGGCCACGTGATGTCGTCGAGAAACTGTGCGCCGCCTTGCAGCAGCACATGGTCCTCCACCCGCGCGGCGCTGCGTCCGATCCAGCCGCCGGTGTCTGTCGCGTCGCTCATTCTCAGTCCTGGAGAAGCGAGGCGTCGAAAGCTTCACTCAGCGTGACGGGCTTCAGCGTATCGTCCGTCGCCAGGACGATCTTGTTCAGATTGTCGATCGACGCAGCGCTGACCATGCCGCCCTTGGGCGTGCGCTCGACGGAGCTCTTGGCGACTTCAGCCGCGAGAGCCGGCGTGAAGGTCGGAAACATCTTGGCGAGCTGCTGTCGCGCAAGTTCGGGATCCTTGCTCAGCGTATCGATGGCCTTGGCGACGGCGCGCACGAAGCCCTTCGCCGCCTGCGGCTTGGTCTTCACGAAACTCTCGAGCGAGAGCGCGGCGAAAGACGGGTAGGGCAGCTGGCGATAGTCGAGCACGACCTTGTAGGCGCCCTGCTTCTGAAACATGTTGGCGATGTCGGTCAGGATCACCATGCCGGCGTCGATCTGGCCGGAATCGATCGCCGCCTGCATGGAGGCCCCGCCGCCCGCGCCCGTGATCTCGAAATCGCGATCGGGATTGAGGCCGAGCTCCTTCATGGAGGCGCGGATCGTATTGTCGGTCAGGCTGCCGGGCGACGTGATGCCGATGCGCTTGCCCTTCAGGCTGGCCAGATCCTTGAACGGCGCCGACGCCTTGGAGACCAGCGCGTAGGAGTGGAACGTGTCGAGCCCGACGAGGATCTGCGCGGGCTGGCGGCGTGCGCGCAGGCGAATGACATGGTCGGCCGCGCAGAAGCAGACATCGATGCTGCCGCTCGCCAGCGCCTGCACGGCCGGGCCGCCGCCCTTGAAGTCGACGAGATCGATCGTGATGCCTTCCTTCTCGAAATAGCCGAGATCGCGCGCAGCATAGACTGGCAACAAGGCCTCGTTATAGGCCGCGACGCCGCCCGTCACTTTGGTCTGCGCCTGTGCGGGCAGGCTCGCCAGCGCCAGGGCGCCGAGCGCCGCGAGCGCGGGAACAGACAGCGTGCGGAAGGATATCATGGGGCGGCTCCATCTTTCGGGGTCCCGCAAGGTGAAACAATCGGCCCTGCAAGGCAAGGACTGACCGGTCGGGATGGTTTCACGTTCCGTTTGCAGGACGGATGACGATCTGTAGGTTGAAGCTCCCAGAAATCTCCGCGCCGATGGTCCTCACATGCAAGATGCGTTTCAGTCTGCTCTCGCCATGTCGCACGCGCTTGAGCGCGGCCTGACCTCGGCGCGCGACTGTCTGGAGATGTATCTCGATCGCATTGCGGGTGTGGGCCACGCGCTCAACGCCGTGATCGTGCTCGACTCCGCGCAGGCGCGTGCGCGCGCCGACGCCGCAGATGCTGCGCGGCGCGCCGGACGCAGCCGCGGTCCCCTGCATGGCCTGCCGATGACCGTAAAGGAATCCTTCGATGTCGCGGGCCTGCCGTCGACCTTCGGATATGCGGATCGCGCGTCCCACAAAGCGCAGGCGGATGCGTTGGCCGTGCAGCGCCTGATCGCCGCTGGCGCAAACATCTTCGGCAAGACCAATGTGCCGAAGGACCTCGCGGACTGGCAGAGCTTCAACGTCGTCTATGGCGAAACACGCAATCCCTGGAACCAGGAGTGCTCGCCGGGCGGATCGTCGGGCGGCGCGGCGGCGGCGCTGGCGGCGGGTCTGACAGGACTCGAGATCGGCAGCGACATCGGCGGCTCGATTCGCATTCCGGCGCATTTTTGCGGCGTGCATGGACACAAGCCGACCTACGGCATCGTGCCGATGCGCGGACACGCCATGAACGTCGACGCCGCGCCCGCCGACATTTCGGTCGCCGGACCTCTGGCGCGCAGCGCGCAGGACCTTGCGCTGGCGCTCGAGATCATGGCGGGTCCCGACGCCGAAAGCGATGGCGCCTGGAGCCTCGCCCTGCCGCGCGAGACGCGCACGCATCTCAAGGAGTTTCGATTTGCCGTGCTGGCCGACGATGCGGAGTTTCCGGTCGACGGTTCGATCAGCGGCGCCATCCGCAAACTCGCCGACGACTTGCGCCGCGCCGGCGCGCAGGTCGACGAGGTCGCGTCGCCGGTCGGCAGCCGCGAGGGCTACGAGCTTTATCTGGCCCTGCTGCGCGGCGCGACATCGGCGCGGCTGTCGGATGAAGCCTTTGCGCAGCTGGCCGCCAAGGGCGGCGATCCGGCGGCGCGCGATTATGAAACCCTGATGCGACGCGGCCTGACGCAATCGCATCGCGACTGGCTCGGCGCCAACAATCGCCGGCACGACGTGCGCCGCCGCTGGCGGGCGTTCTTCGGCGATTACGATGCGCTGATTTCTCCGGTCGCCACGACGGTGGCGTTCCCGCGCATGCCCGGCGTTCCCAAGCCGGAGCAGAGGTTCATGATCGATGGCGCCCCGCGTCCGGCGGCCGACACCTATTACTGGCTGTCGATCGCGTCGCTGCCCTCACTGCCGGCGACGACGTTTCCGCTCGGGGTCAACGCCTCGGGCCTGCCGGTCGGCGCGCAGATCATGGGCCCGGACCATTCCGATTTCCGCTGCATCCAGATCGCCCATCTCATCGAAGGCGTCACCGGCGGCTTCCGGGCGCCGCCGGGATTTTGACGCGGTCGCGCTGTCAGGAGACGGGCAGGTTCAGTCCTAGCAGGCGGCTGGCATTGGTGGACAGCAGCTTCTTCTTGTCGGCCTGCGAGATCTGCAGCGTTTCGATCCAGCTCATCGCGGGCTCGTTTGCGACGAAAGGCCAGTCGATCGCGAACATCATGCGGTCGATTCCCATCTCGGTCATGACGCACATCAGCGCGGGCGTCGAGAAATGGCCGCTGGTGGTGATGTGGAAATGCTCCGAGAAGAGCGCGCGGAACGATGTCCTTTCCTGACCGGGCCGTGACAGCGCCTGGTCGATGCGCCACAACAGGAAGGGCAATGTCTCGCCCATGTGGCCGAGCACGAATTGCAGGTTCGGGTGCTTCTCGAACACGCCGCTGAGGACGAGGCGAATGGCCTGCGTCGCCGCCTCGACGGTGAAGCCCCACGCGGCGCGCATTACCAGCGGGAAGTCCTTCACGTAGTCCTTGTAATAAACCTCGTTGACCTGCGCGTGCGGCACAGCGGGATGAAGGTAGATCGGCACGTTGAGCTTTTCCGCGCGCGCGAAGATCGGCCAGAAGCGGCGGTCGTCGAGAAAGACGCCGTTGGTCAGGCCGTGCACCATCGCGCCGCACATGCCGAGTTCGCTCACGCAGCGATCGAGCTCGTCGGCCGCAGCTTCCGGATCCGCCGTCGGCAGCGCGGCAAAGCCCGCAAAGCGCGTCGGATGCAGCGCGATGGCACGATGCAGCCGGTCGTTGACGCCGCGCACGGTCTCGACCGCGATGTCGGGCGCCAGGCCCTGACCGGACGGCGCGCCATGCGACAGGACCTGCATGTCGATGCCTGCGGCGTCCATCGCGGCGATGCGGATTTCGCCGAGATCGTGCAGCTTCTGCAGCATGTCGGGTGAGCGCTTGCCTTCGGGCGCGCTGAGCTTCGAGAGCAGCTCCGCGTCCCAGTAATGTTCCTCGATCGCAATGACCGGAAGTCCCGAAGCAAGCGCCATGGCCGAGCCTTTTCTTGTTGTGATTACC
>JAQGKM010000061.1 GCA_028290125.1 Hyphomicrobiales bacterium
GCGCGACCGCGTGGAACATGCTGCGCGCGCGCCTTTACGAGCGCGAGATCGAGCGGCGTGAGGCGGAAGCCAATGCGCAGGCGGCGAGCAAGACGGAGATCGGCTGGGGCCACCAGATCCGCTCCTATGTGCTGCAGCCCTACCAGATGGTGAAGGACCTGCGCACCGGCGTGGTCTCGGGCACGCCCGACGAAGTGCTCGACGGCGATATCGACGAGTTCATGGAAGCGGCTCTCGCGCAGCGCGTCGAGGGCGGCGGTCCGGTCCACGTCGAGGACGTGGACTAGCAAAACATCTTTATTGCAGGTGGCGCGCCGACGGCGTGTCAGGGACATGGACGCGGAGGATCTTCTCGACCTCCGCGAGCAGGTCGCGCCGGTCCGTGTCCACCAGAGCGCCAAGCCGTTCCGCAACATGCTGATTGATGGCGGCCCAGTCGTCGCCGAACATTTCGGCCGCCTCGATGCAGAGCGACTGGAGAAGATCCAAGGACGTCATGGCTCCGCCTCGTTGAACAGATTTGAACGACGGTCGTTCGATATGAACATTCCCCGACGCAGGTAAAAGCGTTCCACTCCGCCCAAGCTCAAGCCTAGCGGGGGAAGATTAGTGAAAAGTGAACGAGGTCCACGCGGTCACAACGCCATACACATGGAAGTGGTGACGACCCCGGAGCAGTTCATGCATGCCCTGGCGGTCCGCGCCATCTGCTTCCTGGAACAGGGAAACACGACCTACAAGCAGGCGATCGACGGCAACGACTACCAGGCGACTCATATCGTCGCCTATTCCGGGGCCGAGCCGATCGGCGCGACGCGGATCAGGTGGTTCCGCGATTTCGCCAAGATCGAGCGGACGGCGTTCCGTCCCGATTACCGCAGCGCGCGGATCCTGAAGCTCTGTTCCGACTTCATCTTCAGCCACGTCGCCCGCAAGGGTTACGACGTGCTCATCACGCACGCCGAGCCGAACTTCGCGCGTGTCTGGGAAATGGTGCTCGGCTTCGAGCGGATCGAGAACCGGCCCGAGGTCAGGTACGACGACCGTGAGCCCCTCGTCGAACTCGTGAAACGGTTGAAGCCCGTCGATGGCGCCGTCACGGCGGCAAGCGATCCCAAGATGTTGTTCCGGATCGAGGGACACTGGGACACGCCTCATTCGTTCGAGAACGCCCATGAGTAATCTTTGCCGACGCGTTGCTGCGCATCGCTGCCCTTAAGGGAGATTGAAGAGAAGCCGATAGCCTTCGTTGTAGCGGGAGTCCGGGACGGACAGGTTCATCGATTGCGCAAACCACGGATTATGTTCGCCGAAAATGTCCTCGATCATGTTGAAGACAACCCGGACAGGTCGCGACTCCAGCCGTTCCTTCAGAACGACAGCATACAGGCGCAGCGATATCTGCAGTCCAAGGTCGAGCGGTCGGGCGTTCGGCTCCGTCAGGTTGTAATTCCCGAGCAGTCCGATGCCGAGGCCCGCCTTGACCATCATGCCGTAAGAAATGGAGGGGTCGCAATGATAGGTAGCCAAGCCCTCACTTTTCAACTCGTGCCAGGGTTCCCAGGGGCCGCCTCGCGCGGAGTAGAGTTCCGAGTCGACGAAGACATGGTTGGCGAGGGTCGCACGTCGCGGAAGCCCCTTGCGCGCAACGTAATCGGCGCTGGCGATCGGCAGGAAGTGAAGCCAGCCCAACGGCTTGCTGAGGAATTCGGCAGCGTTTTCCGGCGCAAAGGCGAGCATGACGTCGGTCTGGTTTTCGCGGATGTCGCGCAAATGGCCGGGCGTCTTCACGTGAATGCGGATCTTCGGATAATCACGAGCGATTCTTCTGAGCTCAGGAACGACGAAGACCGCGCCCAGTCCGTCGGTGATGGCGAGTCGAACGAGGCCTTCGGCGTCGCTCCGGTTCGATCGCAGATCGTTTTCGATCGCAAACAGCTTCTGGTCGAGGCCGAGCAGTTCGCCCGCCAGCAGTTCGCCCTTTTCCGTCAGGGATGTTCCGGACTTCGTGAAGATGACGAGTTGCGAGCCCATCCGGTCTTGCAGGCGTCGAACGTCGCGGCCGACGGTCGCGTGGCTCGAGCCGAGAATCTCCGCCGCGCGGGTCAGGCTCCTGGTCTTTGCGACGCACAGGAAGGCGCGCAATTCGCCCCAGTAATTGCCGCTCAGCAGCGCCGCATCGTCGACTGCGCGTCGTGTGATCGACGGGGCTGTGGTGTCGAAGGGATGGTTTTCTGTGTTCTTGTTCAAGCGCTTGGCTCTTCAATCGATTTGTCGGAAATCCGTCGAACGATTACGCCGCGAAAAAATGCGGTGACGCGTGGGGCGAAATGGCCCGCATCGCATTCAAGTCTGCAATGACGCTATCTAGCGTCCCGAGGCGAACGTAAGCAAGTTTTGAGGAGAGTGCGATGCGAGCGACCAGTGACCTGACGCAGACGCCATCGATCCGGCGGGTCGATGCATTCGATGAGCTTGTCGAGATACGGCTGACCGTCGAGCGTCTGCGGGCCGATCTGCTCGACTACAATCCACTTCTCGCCATCATGGCCGAGAGCTTGCAGAAAGCTCTCGACCTCGAACTCGAATTCCTGCGCTGCAACGTGCTGGGCGGCGACGCCGCCTGACGCGGCGGCCTATTCGGCCGCCTGCCGACGTGTCTTGGGGGCCTTCGCTTCGGCCTTCGCCGTGGGCGCCTCGACGGCGAGCGGACGACGCGCCAGCACTTCCTTCAGGAACTTTCCGGTATGGCTGCGCGGCTCGCGGATGATGTCCTCAGGTGCGCCGACCGCGACAATCTCGCCACCGCCATCGCCGCCCTCCGGTCCGAGATCGATGATCCAGTCGGCGGTCTTGATGACTTCGAGATTGTGCTCGATCACCACGACGCTGTTGCCCTGTTCGACAAGCTCATGAAGCACTTCGAGCAGTTTCTTCACGTCGTGGAAATGCAGGCCGGTGGTGGGTTCATCGAGAATGTAGAGCGTGCGGCCGGTCGAGCGGCGTGACAGCTCCTTCGACAATTTCACCCGCTGCGCCTCGCCGCCCGACAGTGTGGTCGCCTGCTGGCCGACCTTCACATAGCCGAGGCCGACGCGCGCCAGCGTCACCATTTTTTCGCGGATCGACGGCACGGCCTTGAACAGGTCGCGCGCTTCCTCGACCGTCATGTCGAGCACGTCGGCGATCGACTTGTCGCGATATTTCACTTCCAGCGTTTAGCGGTCGTAGCGCTTGCCCTTGCAGACGTCGCAGGTGACGTAGACGTCCGGCAGGAAGTGCATCTCGATCTTGATGACGCCATCGCCCTGGCACGCCTCGCAGCGGCCGCCCTTCACGTTGAAGGAGAAGCGGCCCGGCGCATAACCGCGCGCCTTGGCCTCGGGCAATCCGGCAAACCATTCCCGGATGGGCGTGAATGCGCCCGTGTAGGTCGCAGGATTCGAGCGCGGCGTGCGTCCGATCGGCGACTGGTCGATGTCGATCACCTTGTCGAGATGCTCAAGCCCTTCGAGCCTGTCATGCGGGGCAGGGTGCTCCAGTGCGCCGTTGAGTTTGCGAGCGACGGCCTTGTAAAGCGTATCGACTGTGAGCGTGGACTTGCCGCCGCCCGAGACGCCGGTGATGCAGGTGAACAGGCCGAGCGGTATTTCAGCCGTGACGTTCTTCAGATTGTTGCCGCGCGCGCCAACCAGTTTCAACTTGCGCCCAGGCTGCGGCTTACGCCGCGCACGGGGCACGGACACGGACTTGCGGCCGG
>JAQGKM010000479.1 GCA_028290125.1 Hyphomicrobiales bacterium
GCCTGACGCCGGAACCCGAGATCGCGCTCGACCGCGCACTTTCGCTCATCCATCCGGAGGATCGCGATCGCGCCGTCGCGCGCATGGAGCGGGCTTTCGTCCCGGGCACGCCGGAGTCGGAAACCTACCAGGACGAATTCCGGGTGCTTACCGCGCAGGGCGAAGAACGATGGCTGTCCTCGCGCGGACAGGCGCGCTTCGCCAACGGACAATGCACGCTGCTTGTCGGCGTGATGCGCGACGTCACCGACGAGCATCACGCGCGCGACGGCTGGCGCCGGCTTGCCGAAGAGCTCGAGGCCAAGGTCGCGCAGCGGACCGTCGAGCGCGACCGCATCTGGCGGCTCAGTCCGGACCTCTTCGCCGCCGTCGGCTTCGACGGTCGACTGCTGGGCGTCAACCCGGCCTGGGAAGCTACGCTCGGCTACGAGCGCAGCATGGTCGGCGCGCTGCTGCTCGACCTCGTGCATCCTGACGAACGCGCCGGCGCCGTGCGCGCGCTCGAACGTCTGCAGACCGGTCAGGCGGTGGAGCGTTTCGAGAAACGCCTGCGCCACAACGATGGAAGCTGGCGGTGGATCTCGTGGACGGCGGCCCCCGACGAGGGCGTGTTCTATGCGGTCGGCCGCGATACGACGGCGGAGCGCAGCGCGCTGATCGCGCTGGGCGAGCGCAACCGCGAACTCGCCGCCGAAATCGAGGAGCGCGAGCGCGTCGAGGAAGCCCTGCGGCAGATGCAGCGGCTCGAGGCCGTCGGCCAGCTGACGTCGGGCGTCGCGCATGATTTCAACAATCTGCTGACCGTCATTCTCGGCAATGTCGGCTTCATCGAACGCGCCGTGAAGGAAGGCGGCCTGCCGCCGCGTACGCTGGAACGGCTCGGCCACATGCGCGCTGCGGCGGAACGTGGCGCCAAGCTCACCGCGCAAATGCTCGCCTTCTCGCGCCGGCAGAAGCTCGCGCCCAAGCGCGTCAACCTGAACGAAACCGTCAACGGCATGCAGCAGCTCCTGCAGAGCACGCTGGCCGGCGCCGTGCGCATCGAAACGGCGTTGCACGCCAATCTTTGGCCCGCGCTCGTCGATCCGACGCAGATCGAACTCATCATCCTGAACCTCGCGATCAATGCGCGCGACGCCATGGAGGTCGGCGGCACGCTGACGATCTCCACCAGCAACGCGCATGTGCGCACCATGCCGATGCGTCCGGAAGAGCCTGTGCCAGGCCGCTATGTGATGCTCGGCGTGTCCGACACGGGCGCCGGCATGTCGCCCGAAGTTCTTGCGAAGGCGTTCGAGCCGTTCTTCACCACGAAGGAAATCGGCAAGGGCTCGGGGCTTGGCCTCGCGCAGGTCTATGGCTTCGCCAAACAGTCCGGCGGCGGCGTTCGGATCGAAACCAAGCCGGGACATGGCACGGTGGTGGAGGTGTACCTGCCCCGCGCCAACGCTGACGCGCAGGTCGAGGAAGAGACCGACGCCCTCATGCCGCAGGCGACGAGCGGCAGCTACACGATCCTGCTCATCGACGACGATCCGGACGTGCGCGAGATCGCCGGCGCCATGCTGGAAGACCTCGGCTGCACGGTGATCGGCGTCGGCAGCGGCGGCGCCGCGCTCGATCTGTTGGCGAGCGGCGAGCCGATCAGTCTCATCCTGTCCGACTACGCCATGCCGGGCATGAACGGCGCCGAAGTGGAGCGCGCGGCCGAGCATCTGCGCCCGGGCCTGCCGCTGATCTTCATGACCGGCTACGCGGACCTGACCGCCCTGCGCCATGTCGGCGGCGAGCGTATCATCCGCAAGCCGTTCAACGATGCAGAACTCGCCCGCAAGATCGGGCTGGCGTTGCCCAAGGGAAGCCCCCGCGTTCCGCGCTAACGTTAAACTTAGGTATTGTGGCGTAAGCGGAAACTGGACTTGCCCGAGGGCCGGTCCCGTGCTCGAAATGGGTCTCGCACAGCTGTGCTCAGGCCCGGACACTGAACATGCCGCTTGCTCCTGATCGCCACGCCGCCCGCCAGGCCAATGGCCCGTGGAGCCGCGGCGCCGCGATCTATCAGATCTACCCGCGCAGCTTCTTCGATTCCAACGGCGACGGCGTCGGCGATCTGCCTGGCGTCATCGCAAAGCTCGATTACATCGCCTCGCTGGGCGTCGATGCGATCTGGCTGTCGCCCTTCTATCTCTCGCCGATGGCGGACTTCGGCTACGACGTCGCCGACCACAAGGCTGTGGATCCGGTCTTCGGGACGCTGCAGGATTTCGACGCGCTGGTCGCCCGCGCCACGCAGCTCGGCCTGCGCGTGCTGGTCGATCTCGTCGTCGGCCACACATCGGTGGCGCATGCGTGGTTCGCGGAAAGCCGCGCCTCGCGTGACAACGACAAGGCCGACTGGTTCGTGTGGGCCGACCCGCGCCCGGACGGTTCGCCGCCCAACAACTGGCTGTCAGTGTTTTCCGGCCCTGCCTGGAAGTGGGAGCCGCGTCGGCGCCAGTACTTCCTGCATCATTTCCTGCCCGAGCAGCCGGCGCTCAATGTCTGCAACGCGGCGATGCGCGCAGCGCTGGTCGATGTCGCCGCCTTCTGGCTCGATCGTGGCGTCAGCGGCCTGCGGCTCGACGCCATCGACTTCCTCGCCCACGATCCGAACCTGCGCAGCAACCGTCCGTCGGGCGCCTCGCCGAACGACGCGCCCGCAAAACTGTTCGGCATGCAGCTCCATCAGCACGACATGCTGCACCCGGACGGGCTGACGCTGCTGCGCGACCTGCGCAAGCTGGCCGATTCGCGCGGCGCCATGCTGCTGGGCGAAGTGTCGAGCCAACCCGGCGCCTTCGACCGGATCGCCGCCTATACCGGCGCGCGCGGACCGTTGCATTCCGCCTACACGCTCGCGCCGATGCGCGGCGCGTTCGACTTCGCGGCCGCCAAGGGCATCGTCGCGGCTGCGGCGCGCGACGATGGCTCGGTGTGCTGGGCGTTCAGCAATCACGATACGATGCGCGTCGCCTCGCGCTGGTGCGCCGAAGGCGGCGTCGTGCATCGGCGCAAGCTCGAACTCATCACCGCCTTCCATCTCGCCCTGCGTGGCGAAATCTGCCTGTACCAGGGCGAAGAACTTGGCCTGACGGAAGCGGATCTCGCGCCCGGCGACATGCGAGACCCGTTCGGCCTCGCCTATTATCCGCAGTTCAAGGGCCGTGACGGTTCTCGCACGCCCATACCGTGGGTTGCGGGCGACGCCAGCAACGGATTCACGGAAGGCGCGCCCTGGCTGCCCGCACAAACCGATCATGGCGCGCTCGCGGTCGATGCGCAGGAAAACGATCCCGGCAGCCTGCTCGCGCACTGGCGCGATCTGCTCGCGTGGCGCAAGCGTTCGCCGGAGATTCGCCATGGCGCGCTGATCCCGCTCGACACGCCGGAGCCCGTCACGGGTTTCGTGCGCGAGTCCGACGGACGGCGCACGATCTGCCTGTTCAATTTCTCGGACCAGCCGGCTGTGGCCGACGTCGATGGCGCCCGGATCGAGCTCGGCGCGTGGACGTTCCGCTTCCTCGCCGGCGCCCTGCCCCGGACGTCGGAACTGGCGGCGGTCTAGCCTCGCGCGGCGTCGTCACGGGCGCCTGGAGCCAACGACGAAAAGCACATGTTTTCGGCCAAGGCTCGGTTTTCGTGTTGACTTGAGCAGGCGCGAGCCTTAATTCCACAACCACCGAGACGGGGCGCACACGACGCGCTTCGGACTGCGGGGGAGTAGCTCAGTTGGTTAGAGCGCCGGCCTGTCACGCCGGAGGTCGCGGGTTCGAGTCCCGTCTCTCTCGCCATTACAATTCAATATCACCGCGCTCTCCGTCAGCTTCCGATCGATGCGGAATGATGCGTTCTGCAGGGTGAACCTGCTCAAATCGACTCAGGGCCTGACACCACGCCGCTGCCGACGGCGACAGCCATCCAGTCAGCTCAAGAACGTCAGCGTAGATTTTAGGTAGATTCCACATGATGATCGGCTCGTGATGGGCGATCCGGTTGCGCACCGTTCTGATCTGCGTCAGCGGCCCTGAAAAATCTTTTCGTCTCAGGCCTTTGCCGTCAGGCCGCCGACCTATCGGATGCAAGGTGGTTTGCCACAGCGTTTCATAGTCCTTGCCGAACATGGCGGTCCAGAAGCTGAAGGTCAGGGCTGCAACGATGCGACCTGGCGTAGGCTCCTTCCTTTCGGACTGAACGTCTCGAATGCCTTTGGCCAATTGATCTGGCTGCCACTCACCGAGCAGCATCCCGGCGTCGTGGAGCCAGCCCTCGTGCCGTGCGTCCGTCATCACTGCATGGATGCGATTGCGCAAAGCAATTTCGAGCATTTGCATGGGAGTGTAGAGGCTTTCGGAGATGCTGGTGTTGAGCTTGTACAATTCCAGAGCGTGCTCTCTGTTACCGTGAGCCCAATCGAGGTAGCGCCCCAGTCTCTCAAGGGACAGGACCGCCTCCATCGCCTCATAAGAAACGACCTCCGTCACCGATCCTTGCATCCCCTATCCGCGTACATTATAATTCCAATCGTACACCCCGGTACCGTCTCTGCTCCAAGCACGCGGCCGGGGTAATTTTTTGCCCGGTCGTCATTGCAGGTCCGGCCGCGAGCCGCCCTGACCTTAGCAATAGATCTGGGCGTGTGGTAGGGGCGACAATGTTTGCCGCTTCATGCATTCGGCCCGACAGGGAGCGTTGAGAAAGCTCATCAGAGCTTCGGCGCGGCCAGTTTCCAGCGGCGCATTTCCTGGCCTGAGAGGATGCGGATCTTGTCGGGATCGATGGTCTCCGCCGTCCACACCAGCTCCGGATTGACGCCCATCACCTGCGCATAATCGCCCAGTCGCGTAACCAGCGCCGAGGCCGCATAGACGCGCGACAGGCCCGCCGTGCTCTCGGGGCTGCGGTTTGCTTCGAACATGAACATGCGGTGGATGCCAACGCGGCTTTGCGGCGGCGCCACGCGCGTCGTCGCCCCCATCAGCGCGTAGACGCAGGCCGAATAGCAGCGGCCCGAGAACACCGAGCCGTCCGTGACCGCCCGCCCCGCCGGAGCGCGGGCCACGATGACCGCAGCCCCGATGGTGCGAAAGGCGCGGCCGAGCTCCATCGAGCCGACGACCTGGCCGCCCTGGGAGTTCATCAGCACGATCGAGTGCAGGCGGCCCGACTGGATATGCGAGCCGATGAAGTCGAGAAACAACTGCGGCGTGTTCGCCGTGATCTCGCCGTCGGCGGCGATCACCTGCGGGCAGGATTGCCGGCATTTTGCGGGGTTGCCGAAATCGACCAGCCGGAACGCCATCTCGGCGGCTCCGGCGCCGGACGGCGTCATGAACCCGCAGAGAGCCGCGAGGGCGAAAAGACCTGACGAACGGGAGAGGAAGGACATGGCGCGCCGCATGTTGTTCTTCATCTCCTCATGTTCGCGACACATCCGCGCGAACGCAAGCGGAAGCGACGAGGATTTTGGAACATTCATCCGGGCCCGGCGATTGGCTGGGGAATCAGGAGGAAACAACCCATGCGCGCCACTCTGGCTGTCTGCTTCGCCGCCCTCGTCACCCTTTCGCTGCCGGCTCTGGCCGAAGAGGAAACCAAGGTCCGCACGCCGGACGGCGACAATTTCACCGTGCGCTCGGATGAGGCCGGCACCACCGTCAGCAACGACGGCAAGTCGCAGGGCGCGACCGGCGTCACGCCAACCGAAGCCCAGCACCAGCAGCAGGTGCAGGAGCTCATGAAGGACGGCGGCGTGATCACCGAGCAGAAGTCGATCCCGCGCTGAACCACAGCCATTTGGTTTGCGACAGGCCTTCTGATATCGGTGCCCATGATTGGGCATCCGACTTCAGAGGGCGAGGCCGCGCATGGTCGCCAGCAGTGATTTCGAGCCGACGCCGGGTGCGCACGGCGCCAAGCGCGTGCTCGTCACCGGGGTAGCGGGCTTCATCGGCAACGCCGTTGCGCTGAAGCTGCTCGACCAGGGGCATAGCGTCGTCGGCGTCGACAGCATCACCGACTATTATGACGTCCGGTTGAAGCACGCCCGGCTGGCGCGTCTCAACGGCCGCAACCGTTATGCCTTCCACCAGACCGACATCTGCGATCTTGCGCAGCTCGCCGACGTGTTTCAGGCGTTTCGCCCGACGCATGTCATTCACCTCGCGGCGCAGGCGGGCGTGCGCTATTCGATCACCAATCCGCACGTCTACGCGCAGGCCAATCTCGTCGGCTTCACCAACATCATCGATCTCAGCCGGCTGCATGGCGTGGAGCATTTCGTCTACGCCTCGACGAGTTCGGTCTATGGCGCCAACACGCGCATGCCGTTCTCGATGACGCAGAACACCGATCATCCGCTCACGCTTTATGCGGCGTCCAAGAAAGCCAACGAGCTGATCGCCCACAGCTACAGCCATATCTTCGCGCTGCCGACGACCGGCCTGCGCTTCTTCACGGTCTATGGGCCGTGGGGACGCCCCGACATGATGATGGCGATCTTCTCCGAGGCCATCCTGCAGGGCCGCCCGATTCCACTCTTCAACGCCGGGCACATGGAGCGCGACTTCACCTATATCGACGACATCGTCGAAGGCGTGGTGCGCAGCTGCTGGGTCACGGCGACGCCCGATCCCGACTGGACCGGCGACGCCCCCGCATGCGCGTCGAGCACCGCGCCCTACCGCGTCTACAACATCGGGAACGGCAAGCCCGTGCAGGTGCTGCGCGTCGTCGAACTCCTCGAGGAAAATCTCCGGCGGAAGGCAGAGCGCAATCTGCTGCCGATGCAGCCGGGCGACGTGCCAGCCACTTTCGCCGACATTTCCGAGCTCGCCCGAGCGACAGGCTTCAAGCCTGACACGCCGATCGAGACGGGCGTGAAAGCCTTCACGGATTGGTACAAGAGCTATCGCGGCCTTTAAGCGTGCCGCAGCTGCGCGGCGAGCGACATCCGCTAGTTGCTGTCGAGGACCGCGGCAACGGGCGCGCGCAGGCGCCACACGACACCGGTATTCAGGTAATCCACCTGCACGCGTGCGTTGAGAGCAGTGGTGGGAGCCTTCACGAGGACGCCCTGCCCGAACCCGTTGCGCGTGGGAGCCTTGACCTCCGGGCCGCCGCTTTCCGTCCAGCGACAGGCGAATACGCTGCCGCCGTCCTCGTCTGAAACTTCCCAGCGAATGTCGACGACGCCGTCATCATTCGAAAGCGATCCGTATTTGGCAGCGTTGGTCGCCAACTCATGAATCGCCATGCCTATCGCCTGAGCGGCGGCGACGTTGACCTTCAGGTCCGGCCCAGTCACCTGCACGCGTTTCGTCGACAGTTCCGCAAAATGCTGAAGCTGGCTGACGATCAGCGTGCGAAGATCAACGCCCCGCCAATCTGAATTGATCAGCAGATCCTGGCTGGCGGCCACCGACATCAGCCGATCCTCGAACAGCTTTCCCTTTTCACTGGCCTTGGTCGCCCCGAAGGTCTGCCTTGCAATCGCCTGCACCACCGCTAGCAGGTTCTTGCACCGATGGGCGATTTCGCCATTCAGCAATTGAAGCCGCTCGTCCGCCTTCTTGCGTTCGGTGACGTCGAGGACTGCGAGCAGACCATTGAAAGGTCGCCGTTGTCCGGTTGAGTCAAAATGATAGGTGATCTGCTTGCGCGCGTGGAGCCATCGCACCTCACCGTTGGCGAGCCGGATTCGATGCTCGGCAATCAGGGAGCCGTCGCCCTGGGGACCGAGAAGCTGAGCGATCTGGCCCTGAAGTCTGTGGAAGTCCTCTTCATGGAAGCGGCCATGGACCAGAGACCTCGGCATCCGTTCGGACGCTGGTAGATCGAACAGTTCGGCTGCCCGGTCGTCGAGGAGGATCGTTCCTGCCACGTAATCGATCTCGCCGAGCCCAATCCCCGAAATATCGACGCCCAGCTTCAGCCTCGCTTCACTCAACCGGAGAGCGCGAAACTCGTCCTTCTGCTGCGCGGGCTCGATGAGTGCGGATTCTGAAAACATGCGTTGGCTGATGTCCTGGGCGCTG
>JAQGKM010000074.1 GCA_028290125.1 Hyphomicrobiales bacterium
GCAAGGTCGCGACCGGCGCAAGCCTGACGCGCGCCGAGGCGGAACTCGCCTTCGACAACATTCTCTCGGGCGAGGTCACCCCGTCGCAGATGGGCGGCTTCCTGATGGCGCTGCGCGTGCGCGGCGAGACTGTCGACGAGATTACCGGCGCGGTGACGGCCATGCGCGCCAAGATGGTGCGCGTGAAAGCGCCTGACGACGCCATCGACATCGTCGGCACCGGCGGCGACGGCGCGGGCACCTACAATGTCTCGACGCTCGCCTCGCTGATCACCGCCGCCTGCGGCGTGCCGGTCGCCAAGCACGGCAACCGCGCGGCCTCGTCGAAGTCGGGCGCCAGCGACGTGCGCGGCGCGCTCGGCGTCGGCATCGGCGTGACGGCGCAGGCGGTGGAAGCCTGCATCAAGGAAGCGAAGATCGGCTTCATGATGGCGCAGACGCATCACCTCGCGATGCGCCACGTCGGCCCGACGCGCGTCGAACTCGGCACGCGCACGATCTTCAACATTCTCGGGCCGCTCTCCAACCCCGCCGGCGTCAAGCGCCAGGTGCTCGGTGTGTTCGCGCAATCGCTGCTGCGTCCGATGGCCGAAGTGCTGCGCAACCTCGGCTCGCAAAAGGTCTGGCTCGCCCACGGGTCGGACGGGCTCGATGAGCTGACCACGACGGGTCCGACGCACATCGTGTCGCTCGACAAGGGCGAGATCTCGGCCTTCACGATCACGCCCGAAGACGCCGGGCTGCCGCTCGCGAAAGCCGACGATCTGAAGGGCGGCGATCCGGAGTTCAACGCACGCGCGCTGCGCGCCGTGCTGGCGGGCGAGAAGTCACCCTATCGCGACATCGCGCTGCTCAACGCCGCCGCCGCGCTCGTCGTCGCGGGCCGTGCGAGCGACTTGCGCGAGGGCGTGAAACTCGGCGCCCTGGCGCTCGATGGCGGCGCCGCCAAGCGCACGCTCGACACGCTCGTCACCGTCTCCAACCGGGGCTAAAGCCATATGGCCGACATTCTGCGCCAGATCGAAACCTACAAGCGCAAGGAAATCGCCGAAGCGAAAGTGCGCATGCCGCTGCATGCGCTGGAACGCAAGATCGAGGAACAAAGCCCGACGCGCGGGTTCGTCCACGCCATCGAGGCGAAGCTCGGCGCCAACCAGTTCGCGCTGATCGCCGAGATCAAGAAGGCCAGCCCGTCGAAAGGCCTGATCCGCGCAGACTTCGATCCGCCGGCGCTGGCGCGCGCCTACGAGACGGGCGGCGCCGCGTGCCTGTCCGTGCTGACCGACGAACCTTCGTTTCAGGGCAAGCCCGAGTTTCTCTCGGGGGCGCGTGACGCCGTCCGCCTTCCGGCGCTGCGCAAGGACTTCATGTACGACCCCTATCAGGTCTACGAGGCCCGGGCCTGGGGCGCCGATTGCATCCTGCTGATCATGGCTGCGATCTCGGATGATGATGCGCGCACGCTCAACAAGGTCGCGCATGACTTGCACATGGACGTGCTTGTTGAAGTTCATGATGAAGTTGAGCTGCAGCGCGCGCTGCCGCTGGAAACGCGGCTGATCGGCGTCAACAACCGCGACCTGCGCACCTTTAAGACATCGCTCGATGTTTCCGAGCGGCTGTCGAAACTGGTGCCGGACGACCGCATCATCGTCGGCGAAAGCGGCATCGGCTCGCATGAGGACGCGCTGCGTCTGGTGCGCTCGGGCATCGGCACGTTCCTCGTCGGCGAAAGCCTGATGCGGCAGGACGACGTGGTGCGCGCGACGCACGACCTGCTGCACGGCCCCGCGCTCGAGGCCCGCCACTGATGAGCAAGCTCTCGCACATCACGGCGTCGGGCGAGGCCCATATGGTCGACGTGTCGCAGAAGGCCGTCACGACCCGCGTCGCGACCGCTGAAGGGCGGATCGTGATGAAGCCCGAAACGCTGGCGCTATGCCTGTCGGGCGACGCCAAGAAGGGCGACGTGCTCGGCACCGCGCGCATCGCGGGCATCATGGCCGCGAAGAAAACACATGAACTGATTCCGCTCTGCCATCCGCTGCTCATCAGCAAGGTGAGCGTCGACCTTACGCCCGACGAATCTTTGCCCGGCGTCCGCGTCACCGCGAGCGTGAAGGTCGGCGGACAGACCGGCGTCGAGATGGAGGCGCTGACGGCCGTCAGCGTCGCGCTGCTCACCGTCTACGACATGCTGAAGGCGGTCGATCGCTTCATGACCATCGAGGCGATCGGGCTCGTCGAAAAGACTGGCGGCAAATCCGGCGACTGGCGCCGGGACGCGCCGTGAGCCGCGCGCCGCTCCTGCCTGTCTCCGACGCGCTGGCCCGCGTGCTCGACAGCGCGCGCGAGCCGCTGCCCTCCGAACTGATCCCGCTCGCGCAGGCGCGCGGTCGCACGCTCGCGCAGGACGTCGCCGCGCTGCGGACGCAACCGCCCTTCCCGGCCTCCGCGATGGACGGCTACGCGGTGCGCGCGGCAGACATCGCGACCACGCCCGCACGCCTCGCCGTGATCGGTGAAAGTGCGGCGGGTCGTCGTTTCACCGGTTCCGTCGGCCCGGGCGAAGCCGTGCGCATCTTCACCGGCGCGCCGGTGCCGGACGGCGCCGACACGATCCTGATCCAGGAAGACACCCGCGCGGAAGACGGCGCCGTGATCGCGCTCGCAAGCGAGACGCAGGGCCGCTACGTCCGCCGCGCCGGGCTCGATTTCACGACCGGCGATGTGCTCCTGACGAAAGGTCGCCGCCTCGGCCCGTCCGAACTCGCGCTCGCCGCGGCGATGAACCACCCCGCCCTGCCGGTCACCCGCCAGCCGCGCGTCGCGCTGCTCGCGACGGG
>JAQGKM010000041.1 GCA_028290125.1 Hyphomicrobiales bacterium
GTGGAAGACGCAGTGGCCTACAAGCTGCTCGCGGCGCCGCTGACGAAGGAGCAACTGGCGACGCTGTTCCAGCGGCCTGATGTGAAGTGATGTGAACGACGTGCGCGAAACCTTCTCCCGCGCTGGCGGGAGAAGGTGGCACGCGAAGCGTGACGGATGAGGGCTTTTCAGCAAGAGGCGCTTACGCAATTGAAGCGCCCTCACCCCGGCTCGGCTTCGCCGAGTCCGCCCTCTCCCGAAGGGAGAGGGTTTTACTCACGCGTCTTTCTACTCTTCCTTGAAGCCGTAATCGGGAATGCCCTGTTCATTGCCGTAATATTTGAACGGCAGGAATTTGCCCGACATGCTGATCTTCACGCGGTCGCCCTTGGCGTTCGGCTCGCGCTCCAGCTCCATGTTGAAGTCGATCGCCGACATGATGCCGTCGCCGAATTCTTCCTCGATCAGCGCCTTCCAGGCCGGGCTGTTCACCAGCACCATTTCATAAAAGCGATAGATCAGAGGATCGGTCGGAGGCATCGGCGTGCCCGTGCCGCGCATCGGCACTTCGTTCAGCATCTTCTGCTCGTTCTCGCTGAGCCCGAACAGGGCTGCGGCCTTGGCGGCGAGCGGTTTCACCAGCTTGTGCTGGCCGAGCAGGGCGCCGACGATCATCACCGGCGACATGCCGCCGATCTCTGTGCAGATATGCGCCCAGCTCCAGCTCTTTTCGCGCTTGATGTCGAGAATCTTTTCGGTGAGTTCTTCGCGCTTCATGTCTCTCTCCTTGGTGTTTTCAGGCGGCGTTGCGAGCGTCGTCGCCGCCGGGGCTGGATGGTTGCGCCGTGGGGCGCACGATTGGCGGATGACGCTTGTCATAACCCGCCGGGATGTCTTCCTTGAACGAACGCGAGCGCGACACCAGAAAATCGATCAGGTGATTGCGCAGAGCGTAATAGTCGGGATGCTTGTGCAGGTCGATGCGCCGGCGGTCGCGCGGCAGCGGGTTTTCCACGATTTCGGCGATCATGGCGTCCGGACCATTGGTCATCAGCACGATGCGGTCGGCGAGATAGATCGCCTCGTCGACATCATGCGTGATCATGCAGGCGGTCTGCCCGGTGTCGATGCAGATGCGGCGGACTTCGTCCTGCAAGGCGCCGCGCGTCAGCGCGTCGAGCGCCGAGAAGGGCTCGTCCATCAGCAGGATCTTGGGCTCGATCGACAGCGCGCGCGCGATGCCGACGCGCTGCTTCATGCCGCCCGACAGTTCCGACGGCTTCTTCAGCTCGCTGCCCTTGAGGCCGACAAGCTCGATGAAGCGCATGGCCTGCGTGCGGATCTTGTCCGAGCTCCAGTTCCGCCAGCGCGACGAGACGGCGAACGACACGTTGCCGAGCACGCTGCGCCAGGGCAGCAGCGCATGACCCTGGAAGATCACCGCGCGGTCAAGCGAGGGACCCTCGATGGCGTGCCCGTCGACGACGGCGACGCCATCGTCGGGCAATTCGAGTCCGGCCAGAACATTCAGCACCGTCGTCTTGCCGCAGCCGGAATGGCCGATGATGCAGGAGAACTCGCCCTTGTTCATCGCGAACCAGAGATTGTCGAAGATCGTGGTCTCGCCGCCGCCGGGTTTCGGATAACGGCGCGCGATGGATTCGATGGAGATAAAGCGCTCGGTCATGATCTTATTCCGGATAGGTGACGAGCTTGGCGACGCGCGCGAGCGCCTGGTCGAGCAGCATGCCGACAAGCCCGATGACGAGGATCGAGATGATCACGTTGGTGATCGACAGGTTGTTCCACTCGTTCCAGACGAAATAGCCAATGCCCGTACCGCCCACGAGCATCTCGGCCGCGACGATGACGAGCCATGCGATGCCGATGGAAATGCGCATGCCGGTGAGGATGGTGGGCGCGGCGGCCGGTAAGATCACCGTGAAGGCGCGGCGCAGCGGCCGCACTTCCAGCGTGCGCGCGACGTTCAGCCATTCCTTGCGGACGCTGGCGACGCCGAAGGCGGTGTTGATCATCATCGGCCACAGCGAGCAGATGAAGATGACGAAGATCGCCGAGATCGCCGAATCCTTGATCGTGTAGAGCGCGAGCGGCATCCACGCGAGCGGCGAGATCGGCTTCAGCAACTGGATGAACGGATTGAGCGCGCGGTTCATCAGCGGCGACATGCCGATGACGAAGCCGACGGGAATCGCGACCGCGACGGCGAGCGCATAGCCGAGCAGCACGCGGCCGATCGAATAGGCGAGCTGGATGCCGATGCCCTTGTCGTTGGGGCCGCGATCGTAGAACGGGCTGCGCAGATGTTCGAGGATCTTGGCGCCGACATCGAGCGGACCCGGCATAGCGGATTTGCCTGTCGTCGCCGTGAGCCCCATGAGCTTGGCGTATTCGGGATCCATCGTCGCCGTCGCAGCCGTGCCGCGCGTCGCGATGTGCCACGTCACGAGGAACAGCGCCAGGATGACGAAGGACAGCACGCTGGCGCGGAGCGTCAGGTTTGATGACATTTTCTTGAAGCCTTGAGCGCGTTTTGTCGAACAAACAGCTCGTCATTGCGAGGAGCGCAGCGACGAAGCAATCCATGCCTCACGTGAGGCTTCTGGATTGCTTCGCTGCGCTCGCAATGACGAGGCTGAGTCTGGTCTAGACCGAGGCCTGCTTCACGCCGGGCTTGGCGATCAGCGCTTCCTTGGCGGCGTCCTTGTAGTGCTGGTCCGGCGGCAGGATGACGGCC
>JAQGKM010000078.1 GCA_028290125.1 Hyphomicrobiales bacterium
GCCGCCACCATCGCGTCGATGAGGTCGATCTTCTTGACGGCGCCTTCGTGGATGTATTTGCCGGCCTCCATCGGACCGCCGGACACGAAGACCGCCGGGATGTTGAGGCGCATCGCGGCCATCAGCATGCCGGGCGTGATCTTGTCGCAGTTCGAGATGCACACGAGCGCGTCGGCGCAATGGGCGTTGGCCATGTATTCGACGGCGTCGGCGATCACCTCGCGCGACGGCAGGCTGTAGAGCATGCCGCCATGCCCCATCGCGATGCCGTCGTCGACCGCGATCGTGTTGAACTCCTTGGCGACGCCGCCCGCCTTTTCGATCTCGCGCGCGACCAGCTGGCCGAGGTCCTTCAGATGGACATGGCCCGGCACGAACTGCGTGAAGGAATTGCAGACCGCGATGATCGGCTTGCCGAAGTCTTCGTCCTTCATGCCGGTGGCGCGCCAGAGGCCGCGCGCGCCGGCCATGTTGCGGCCGTGGGTCGTGGTGCGTGAACGATAAACGGGCATGGGATCACCAGGGTCAGGAAGACAGCCGAACGGGCGGCCCTGCGCCAACGCCTTGAAGCGCCGGACACATGAAGCGGGCACACAGATAATGGAGGTTCTGGATCAGGTCAAAGAACAGGGCGCCGCAGCATCACGCAGTCTTGCTCACCCGCGCGCCAACACGCCCGAACTCTCGGCTGCTTACGCCCGTTAAGCGGTCCTTTGATGGAGGTACTTACCATGCGTAAAACGATTTTGACGGCAGCGGCCGCGCTCCTCGCCCTGACGACCTTGCCGGTCGCCGCCCAGACCCAGGGCCAGACCTACGCCATCGGGCCGTCGGACTTCATGCAGGGCTATGCGCAGACCGGGCGCACGGAGCGCCGCTGGCAGGCCGATCCCACCTTCTACGAGGAAGAGGGCTATGCGCCGCGCGGCCGCCGCCTCGTCGACTGCGAGCGGTTCGCCTATCGCGACGACCCGCGCTGCTTCGTCCGCTGAACCCGACCGACGAAAGCCAGCACCGCCCGCACCTTGCGTGCGTGTTGGCTTGGCGATTGCTAGAGCCGTGAGCCTCTCGTCACCGGCCCCCGGGCTGGCGGCTTGCGGCGCGCCCTCTTGGGCGTTTCCTCCCTGACTTGCCCGCTCCCCATGGGAGCGGGTCTTTCGGGAGCGGGTCTTCAAGATCGGCGGGACAGCTTGGCCTCCTCGTCGCCGATCTTTTCGAGCACGGCTTCGGCGGCGACATCCTTCTTCAGTTCGGCGATCTCGCCCTGGTCGACCGGCACGCCGACATGTTCGGCGATGCGCGACACCAGCTCCACGAGGCGCGTCACCTCATGCTCGGCCAGCAGATTGATCTGCAAGTCCAGATCGGCGCGTCGGCTGGCGAGCTCGGCCGCACGATTCTGCGAGATCAGCACGAAAGTGGACAGAAAGATCGCCTCGACGGACGCAGCGGTGGCGAGAATCACGAACGTGTCGTCGAACGGCGGCAGTCCGAGCAGGCCCGTGTTCCAGGCGATCCAGCCCGCAACGGCGACAAGATGGACGACGACGAAGATCATGCTGCCGGTGAAGCGCGTGATGGCGTCCGCGATGCGGTCGCTCGCCGGCGACTCCGACACGGTGCGTGCGCGCTCCTGCTGCAACACTTCGATATTGCGCGCGAGAACGGGGTTCATGCCGTCCTGCGGAGGTGAGTTGTTTTGCATGCGCCCCAAACCGCCGGAACGACACGGGGTTGCGTAGCGCCTTCGCCTGTGGTGCCCTGATCACCGGAGCGTGAAGACGAATGACACAAGCAATCAGCCGGGTGATGACGCCCACGCAATGGGCCATGCTCGTGCTGCTCTCCGTGCTGTGGGGCGGTTCGTTCTTCTTCGCCGGCGTCGCCGTGCACGAAGTGCCGCCCGTCACCATCGCGCTCGCGCGCGCCGGCGGCGCTGCGCTGATCCTCAATCTCTTGTTGCCGATGATCGGCCAGCGCCTTCCGCGCACACGCGAGGTCTGGACGGCCTTCGCCGTGATGGGCTTCATCAACAACGTCGTGCCGTTCACGCTGATCTTCTGGGCGCAGGGTCACATCGCCAGCGGACTGGCGTCGATCCTGAATGCGACGACGCCCTTGTCGGCGATCCTCGTCGCGCATGTCGCGACGAAGGATGAAAAGATGATTGGCAGCCGCTTTGTCGGAGTGCTGATCGGTTTCGCCGGCGTCGCCACCATGATCGGACTCGACGTGCTGGACGGCGTCGGCACGCATGTGGCCGCGCAGTTCGCGCTGGTGCTGGCCGGTTTCTCCTACGCCTGCGCAGGCGTGTATGGACGCCGCTTCTCGAAGATGGGCGTCACCCCGATGGCGACCGCGACCGGGCAGGTGACGGCGTCGGCATTGTTCCTGTGTGTGATGTCGGCGTTCGTCGATGCGCCGTGGACGCTGCCGTCACCATCGGCATCTACATGGCTTGCGCTTGCGGGGCTGGCGAGTTTGTCCACAGCGCTCGCTTACGTCATCTACTTTCGCCTGCTCGCGGCAGCCGGTGCGACAAATCTGCTACTCGTCACGTTTTTGATACCCGTGAGCGCCATCGCCATGGGCGTGTGGTTTTTGGGCGAACAGCCGGTGGCGCGGCAATTTGTCGGCCTCGCAGTCATCGGAATCGGGTTAGCCTGCATCGACGGAAGATTGCTCGGTCTTGGAGCGGCTTCTCGAAAGGCCTGAAAATGAAGGCCTTCACGGAAAAAGTGACGACGTGATCAATCGTGACGCGCACGCGCGCCACCTTACCGCCATCAGCGCATTTATAGTTATCGCGCAGACGGCGCACGGCCCCGCTCCCGAAACCTTGGCGCAGATGTTGCGTTGACAAGCGAGGCCGTTACCGCAAGCCTATGAATCTAGAATCGTTGCAGGCGCCGTTCGGATCGAGGATGGGACATGACCTTTGCGCACGATCTCCTGACCCGGTATTCTGAGACTTTCCAGAACCGACGTGAAACCGAAATGTCGGTGACAGACTATCTGGAACTTTGCCGCACTGACCCGATGGCTTATGCGAGTGCGCCCGAGCGCATTCTCGCGGCGATCGGCGAGCCGGTCATCATCGACACGAGCAAAGATGCCCGGATGGGGCGCATCTTTTCAAACCGCACGATCCGCACCTATCCGGCCTTCGCCGAATTCTACGGCATGGAAGATACGGTCGAGCGCATCGTCGCCTTCTTCCGCCACGCGGCGCAGGGGCTGGAGGAGCGCAAGCAGATCCTTTATCTTCTGGGGCCGGTTGGCGGCGGCAAGTCATCGCTCGCCGAACGCCTGAAAGCCTTGATGGAAGTGAAGCCGGTCTACGTTCTGAAAGCTGGCAACGACATCAGCCCCGTGTTCGAATCTCCGCTCGCGCTGTTCGATCCGGAAACGATGGGCGCCGAGCTCGAACAGCAGTTCAAGATCCCGCGCCGCCGCCTTACCGGGCTGATGTCGCCGTGGTGCCTGAAGCGCCTCGACGAGTTCGGCGGCGATATTTCCAGGTTCACGGTCGTCAAGCTGCTGCCGTCTCGCCTGCGCCAGATCTCGGTCGCCAAGACCGAGCCGGGCGACGAAAACAACCAGGACATCTCTTCGCTCGTCGGCAAGGTCGATATCCGCAAGCTCGAGACGCTCGCGCAGAACGATCCCGACGCCTACTCATATTCGGGCGGCCTCAACCGCGCCAACCAGGGCATTCTTGAATTCGTCGAGATGTTCAAGGCGCCGATCAAGATGCTGCATCCGCTGCTGACGGCGACGCAGGAAGGCAATTACATCGGCACCGAAAACATCGGCGCCATTCCGTTCGCCGGCATCATCCTCGCCCATTCGAATGAATCCGAATGGCAGTCCTTCCGCGCCAACAAGAACAACGAAGCTTTCCTCGATCGTATCTATCTCATCAAGGTGCCGTACTGCCTGCGCGCGACGGAAGAGCAGCGCATTTACGAGAAGCTGATCCGCGGTTCGGAACTGGCGAGTGCGCCCTGCGCGCCGGCCACGCTCGAAATGCTGTCGCGCTTCTCGGTGCTGTCACGCCTGCGTGTGCATGAAAATTCGTCCGCCTTCTCGAAGCTGCGCGTCTACGACGGCGACAGCATTCGCGAGACCGACCCGCGCGCCCGCTCCCTGCAGGAGTACAAGGACGCGGCCGGTCCCGATGAGGGCATGGACGGCATCTCGACGCGCTTCGCCTTCAAGGTGCTGGCGGCAGCGTTCAACCATGACTCGGTGGAGATCGGCGCCGATCCCGTGCATCTCATGTTCGTGCTCGAACAGGCGATCCGCCGCGACCAGCTGCCGCCCGACATCGAGAAGCGCTACCTCGAATACATCAAGGCCGAGCTTGCGCCGCGTTACGCCGAATTCATCGGGCACGAGATCCAGAAAGCCTATCTTGAGAGCTACCACGATTACGGGCAGAATTTGTTCGATCGTTACGTCGACTACGCCGACGCGTGGATCGAAGACCTCGACTTCAAGGATCCCGACACCGGGCAATTGCTGGATCGCGAATTGCTCAATCAGGAGCTGACCAAGATCGAAAAGCCGGCCGGCATCGCGAACCCCAAGGACTTCCGCAACGAGGTCGTGAAGTTTGCGCTCCGCTCGCGGGCCGCCAACGGCGGAAAGAATCCGTCGTGGACGTCCTACGAGAAGATCCGCGAAGTTATCGAGCGTCGCATGTTCAGCCAGGTCGAGGACCTGCTGCCGGTCATCAGCTTCGGCTCCAAGAAAGACGGCGAGACGGAGAAGAAGCACTCCGATTTCGTCTCGCGCATGGCGGCGCGCGGTTACACAGAACGTCAGGTCCGTCGTCTTGTTGAATGGTACATGCGGGTCAAGCAATCCGCCTGACGGAGATGCGAATGTATGTCATTGACCGCCGCCTGAATCCGTCGGGGAAAAGCCTGCCCAACAGGCAGCGCTTTCTCCGCCGCGCCGGAAAGGTGCTGCGCGAGGCGGTCCGGAATGTTTCCGCCTCGCGGCCGATCCGCGAAGTGGGCGAGGGCGGGGTGGTGATCATCCCGGCGCGCGGCATCGACGAGCCGTCATTCCACACCGGCTCGGACGGCCAGCACGGCCGCGTTCTGCCCGGCAACAAGGAGTTTCTTGAAGGCGACCGCATCGCCCGGCCGCAGGGCTCGGGCGGCGGCAAGGGCAAGGGATCGGGCAACGGCGCCGGCAATGGCGGCGGCGGCGAGGATGAGTTCAAGGTCGCGTTGTCGGCCGAGGAATTCCTGACCCTCTTTCTCGAAGATCTCGAACTGCCCGATCTCGAACGCCGCAAACTGTCGCTCACCGATTCCACCGGCATGCGCCGCGCCGGCTACACCAAGTCGGGATCGCCCGCCAATCTCGCGGTCTCGCGCACCATGCGCAATGCGCTCTCGCGGCGTATGGCGCTGAAGCGTCCCAAGCCCGAGGATCTCGCGGCGCTGGAAGAGGCCCTGCGCTACGCCGAAGAGGTGAAGGACGAGATGCAGGCGGCGCGTCTGCGCGAGTTGATCGATACGCATGGCGTGCGCACGCGCGCCATTCCCTACATCGATCCGATCGACATCCGTTATCGCCGCTTCGAGCCGTCGCCGCGTCCGATCGCCCAGGCGGTGATGTTCTGCATCATGGACGTGTCGGGCTCGATGACCGAACACATGAAGGACATGGCGAAGCGCTTCTTCATGCTGCTCTACGTGTTCCTGCAGAAACGCTACAAGCAGGTCGAGGTGGTCTTCATCCGCCACACCGACGAGGCGAAGGAAGTCGACGAGAAGACCTTCTTCGAAAGCCGCGAAACCGGCGGCACGCGTGTTTCTTCGGCGCTGATCGAGGCGCAGAAGATTCTGGAAGAGCGCTATCCCGTCGCCGACTGGAACATCTACATCGCGCAGGCGTCCGACGGCGACAATGAATCGGGCGACAACGACCGCGCCACCGCGCTGATGCGCGATGGCCTGCTGCCGCTTTGCCAGTATTTCGCCTATCTCGAAGTCGATGAGCCGCACAGCGACACGCCGACATCGAGCCTGTGGAAGACCTACGACAAGCTCGATCCCGGCCCGGCCATGCGCCGCGTCACGACACGGCAGGAAATCTATCCGGTGTTCCGCGAATTGTTCAGGCGGCGGAACGAGGCCCTGGAGACCACATGAGCGCTCTGCTGTTCGAGGGAGCCGACTGGAGCTTCGAGACGATCCAGCGTATCCACGACAGGGTCGAGGAAATCGCTCTCGGCGAGATGAAACTCGATGTCTATCCGAACCAGATCGAGGTCATCACCTCCGAGCAGTTGCTCGACGCCTATGCGGGCTCGGGCATGCCGATCTATTACGGGCACTGGTCGTTTGGAAAGCGCTTCGTCCAGCACGAGGGCCACTACCGCAAGGGCTACACCGACCTCGCCTATGAACTCGTCATCAATTCGAGCCCGTGCATTTCCTACGTGATGGAAGGCAATTCAGCGTTGATGCAGACGCTGGTGATTGCGCACGCGGCCTTCGGGCACAATCACTTCTTCAAGAACAACCAGCTCTTCCGCGACTGGACGGATGCGCCCGGCATTCTCGACTATCTGCAGTTCGCCCGCACCTACATCGCCCAATGCGAGGAGACCTATGGCGAGCGCAACGTCGAGCGCCTGATCGACGCCGCGCATGCGCTGATGAGCCATGGCGTGCATCGCTCGCCGCGCCGCCGCAAGACCGATTTTAAGACCGAGCAGGCGCGCGCCAAGGAACGGCGCGAGCATGACGAGAAGATCTACAACGAACTTTGGGAGACATTGCCGGGCGGCGCGCCGAAGACGCCGCAGACGAGCCCCGAGGCGCATCTCGCCAACCTGCTCGAACTCCCGCAGGAGAACATCCTTTACTTCCTCGAAAAGACCGCGCCGCGTCTCGCGCCCTGGCAGCGCGAGATCATCCGCATCGTGCGCCTGCTCGCGCAATATTTCCATCCGCAGCGGCAGACCAAGGTGATGAACGAGGGTGTGGCGACCTACGTCCACTACAAGATCATGAACCGGTTGCACGAGAGCGGAAACATCACCGACGGCGCGTTCCTCGAATTCCTGACCTCGCACACCAATGTGGTGTTCCAGCCGCAATTCGACGACCGTCGCTTCTCCAGCATCAATCCTTATGCACTGGGCTTCGCGATGATGACGGATCTCGAGCGCATCTGCGTCAAGCCGACGGATGAGGACCGCGACTGGTTCCCGGAGCTTGCCGGCTGCAACGATCCGACCAACGCGCTGAAGGATATCTGGGCGCATTACCGCGACGAGAGCTTCATCTCGCAATATCTGTCGCCGCGCGTCATGCGCGACTGGCGCATGTTCAACCTTGTCGACGATCCGGCGGAGCCCACCCTGAAGGTCGAGGCGATTCATGACGAACGCGGCTATCGCCGCATTCGCCGCGCCTTCGCACGCGAGTACGATGTCGGCCATGTCGATCCGCAGATCGAGGTCGTCGCCGTCGACCTGCAGGGCGATCGTCGTCTCATCGTGCAGCATTCGGTACGCGGCGGGCGTTTGCTGGCGTCGCGCGAAGCCAGCGAGGTGCTGGGCTATCTCGCCGATCTCTGGGGCTATCCGGTGCTGCTGCGGGAGGTTGACGAGCACGGCAACGGCCTGCGCGAGCACACGGCAGAGCCGCGCGGACGGGAGGCCTTCCAAAGCGGCAAGCCCTGAGGCATGATCGCCTCCTCAGCGCGCCCACAAGAGCGCGCGGCAAGGGGAGGATTACGGCATGGCATTTTCGGCATGGCGCGGCATTGCGGGCATCATCCATCCGACCTTGCGCCCCGGCGCGACGGAAGAGTTCATTCGCCTGCTGCCGGAAGGCATCGGCGTCATCCCGCTCTTCGTCAACATCAGCCGCGGCACGCGCGAGGAATTCGGCACCGTGATGGGCGCTTATGAGCAGCAGATCGCGCTGTGCGCGGAGCAGGGCTGCGACGCCATCCATCCCAACGGCGCGCCGCCCTTCATGGTGCTTGGACGCGAAGGGGAGACGCGGCTCGTCGGCGGCTGGGAAGAGAAGTACAAGACGCCGATCTTCACCTCGGGCCAGAACCACATCGCCGCGCTGCGCGCGCTCGGCGTCAAGTCGATCGTCGGCGCCACCTATTTCCACGGCGAGATCAACGACAGCTTCGCGCGTTATTTCGAGGACGCCGGTTTCGACGTGCGCTGCATGGCGGGCATCGACGTGCCGTTCAACAAGGTGCAGGAGCTTTCAGGCGAACTGATCTATGCGCACATCAAGAAGAGCTACCTGAAGGCGGGCGGGGCCGACGCCATCTACATGCTCGGGTCCGGCTGGCGCACGCTGCACATCGTCGACATGCTGGAGCGCGATCTTGGCGTGCCGGTCATCCATCCCGTGCCGGCGCGCGTCTGGGAATTCCAGAAGCGCTTGCATGTGAACGAGCCGCGGACAGGTTACGGGCGCCTGCTGTCGACGCTTCCCGCGATGGTCTGAGCCTTCGGTCGCTCTGCTGAGGGCGCCGTCGCCTGCAGCCAGCCCGCGATGGTGCGCCATTCGCGGGCGAGCGTGTTGGCCCCGACAAACAGCGCGAAATGCCCGCACGGCGCGACAAGACTGCGCATGCGCGCCTTCGCCGTGCCGACCAGGTCGAGGACCGACAGCGCCTGCATCTTCGGCGTGATGTCGTCGAGCGCGCCGGCGAGAACGAACATCGGGATCTTCACGCTGCGCAAGTCGATGCTGCGGCCGAGCGCCACGAAGGCGCCCGTCGCCAGCTGATTGTCGGCGAAGATCCGCGTCAGCAGATCGCGCGCATATCGACCGGGCAGATCGACGCTGCGCGCCGCCCAATCCTCGAAGGTCGCGATGGCGTCGAGGTCCGCGCGCGCAAAGGAAGCGGGATTGCGCTGCATGGTCCCGAGCGCCGCATGTTCGTGGCCATGTCCGGCGCGGAGCGGCGACAGGCTTTGTGCGCCGCAGACGATGACGTCGTCCGGCAGTTCCGCGCAATCGACGGACTTGCGCGCGAAGCGCGTCATCAGCGAGGGGCGTATGCCCGTGTCCACCGGTGCGCCGGCGAGAACCAGCCGTTTGATCTTGCCGGGAAACCGCGCCGCGTGAATGAGCGCGAGGCAGCCGCCGACGCCGAGGCCGACGACATGCGCCTGCCCGCCGAGATCGTCGATCGCGGCGTTCAGCTCCGAGAGGAAATGATCGAAGGAGGCCTGGGCCAGGTCCGGGCTGGCGGCGATCCAGTCGGTCACGTAGACGCCGCCGCAATTCGGACCGCTGAGCGACTGGACGAGGGAATGACCGCGCATCAGGTCCACGAAGCCGGCGTCATGCGCCGCGAATGGCGCGACGATCAGCGTCGGGAGAGCGCCGGACTTTCGCTTGCCGAACAGCCGCAGACGCATGGTCTGATAGGTCTCGACGATGCGGTTGTCGCTGGCGAAGCGGGCTGGTTCGGGAAGGGGTCTGGCCAGACATTTCTGGAACTGGGTGAGCCAGTCGGTCGGCTGGCGTTTCGCGGAAGGAGCAGCACGGTCAGCGGCATCGCCGTGGCTGACGAATTTATCCATCGGAAATTCCTTGAAGAAAACGCACTACGTCCGCACCAAAAAGCACGGGCGCCGCAACCTGACGCAATGATAGAACGCCCGGCGCAAGCCGGACGTTCCCACATTCGATAAAAATAGATGCTTTCTGGCCTGACGTTACGTCAGGTCGATGCCTGCTTCGCCGACTGGATCAGGCCCCAGACGCGCGCCGAGGTGGCGGGCATGGGCACGTCCTTGATCCCGAACACGCTGAGCGCATCCGCCAGAGCGTTGGCGACCGCCGGCAGCGCGCCGACGCAGCCCGCCTCGCCCGCGCCCTTGACGCCGAGCGGGTTGGTGGCGGTCGGCACCGGATTGCTCTTGACCTCGATGGCGCAGAAATTGTCGGCGTGCGGCATGGCGTAGTCGACGAAGGAGCCGGCCAGCAGTTCGCCGCTGGCGGGATCGTAGGTCAGGTCTTCCATCAGCATCTGCCCGACGCCCTGCGCGACGCCGCCGTGGATCTGGCCCTTCAGCAGCAGCGGGTTCAGGACATTGCCGACATCGTCCACGACATTGTAGCGCACGATGTCGACCTTGCCGGTTTCCTCGTCGATCTCGAGTTCGCAGACATGGCTGCCGTTCGGATAGTTCATGAGATCGTTGGCGTAGACGGCGCTCGCGACGAGTCCGACTTCCATGCCGCCCGGCAGGTTCTTCGGGTTGGTCGAGCCGCGCGCGATCTCGCTGATGGTCAGCGACTTGTTGGTCTTGCGCGCCGTGAAGATGCCGTCCTTGAAATCGACGTCGTCGTCGCCGAGCATCTTGGCGGCGATCTTCATCGCCTTGTCGACGATTTTCTCGGCCGCGTAATGCAGCGCCGAGCCGCCGACGGTCGCGGTGCGCGAGCCGCCCGTGCCTTCGCCCAGGAACACCGCGTCGGTGTCGCCCTGCACGTAATGCACATCGTCTGGCTTCACGCCGAGACGGTCGCAGACGAGCTGCTTGAAGATGGTTTCGTGTCCCTGGCCCTGCGTGACAGCGCCGGAGAGGATCGTCACCGTGCCCGAACGGTCGAAGCGGATTTCGGCGCCCTCAAAGCCCGGCGCGGCGGCCTTTTCGATGGAGTTGGACAGGCCGATGCCGCGCAGCTTGCCGCGCGTGCGCGCTTCCGCCCGGCGGGCCTCGAAACCCTTCCAGTCGGCCATCTTGAGCACGAGATCCATGCCCTGCTCGAACTCGCCGGAATCATAGACGAACTTCAGCGGCGTGCTGTACGGCATGGCGGACGGCGGGATGAGGTTGATGCGGCGGATTTCCGCCGGGTCCATTTTCAACTCGCGCGCCGCGAGATCGATGATGCGCTCGATGACGTAAGCGGCTTCCGGGCGGCCGTTGCCGCGATAGGGCCGCATCGGATTGGTGTTGGTGAAGACCGCCGTGACGTCGACGTGGATGGCGGGCGTCATGTAGACGCCGGCCAGCGTGCCGAGATTGGAGGTCGCGCCGCCGTCGCCGCCGGGCTGCAGATAGGCGCCCACGTTGGCGATGGTCTTCACATGCAGGCCGAGAAACTTGCCAGTCTTGTCGAGCGCCAGCGCCGCTTCCGTCACATTGTCGCGCGCCTGCGCGTCGGAGAGAAACGCCTCCGAGCGCGTCGATGTCCACTTCACCGGACGGCCCACGACCTTCGAGGCGAAGAGCGTGAGCGCGACTTCGTTGTAGACGCCCGACTTCATGCCGAACGAGCCGCCGATGTCGCCGGCGATCACATGCACCTTGCTCTCGGGCACGCGCAGCGTCTTGGCGAGCTGCCCGCGATAATGGATCGCGCGCTGCAGCGTCGTGTAGATCGTGTAGCGGTCGGCGAAGGGATCGTATTGGCCGACGCAGGCGCGCGGCTCCATCGTCGCGGCGGTGATGCGGTTGATGACGAACTTGTGCCGCACGATGTGGTCGGCCTTGGCGAAGGCCGCGTCCGTCGCGTCCTTGTCGCCTTCGAGATGCACGAAGGAGATGTTGTTGGCGCAATCGTCCCAGACGAGCGGCGCGCCGTCGTTGGCGGCGTCGCCCGTGACGACATTGGGCGTCAGTGGCAGATATTCGACGGCGACGCGCTCGGCGGCGTCGAGCGCCTGCAGGCGCGTTTCGGCGACCACGAAGGCGACGTAGTCGCCGACCCAGCGTACCTTGTCGCTGGTCAGCGCCGGAAACTTGCCGCTGTTCATCGGCGTGCCGTCGCGCTTCTTGCGGCCTTTCGGCATCGGAAGATCTGCGAAGCCGGACGCCGCCCAGTCTTCGCCGGTCAGCACGGCCAGCACGCCCGGCGCCTTCAGGGCGTCGCGGGTGTCGATGTTCAGGATTTTCGCATGGGCGTATTGCGAGCGCACCACGACGCCGTGGACCATGCCGGGCAGGCTGACGTCATCGGCATAACGGCCACCGCCGCGGATGAGCCGGGGATCCTCGAAACGGGGCACCGACTGTCCAAGCGCAAACTCACCCATGTTCTTCCGTCCCTTTGTTCTTGTTGAGGTCGGCCGCGCGTGGGAGGCGCGGCCTTGCTCCGGTTCGCCCCTTTATAACGTCAGGGCGTTGTCATTGCGAGCGCAGCAAAGTGGGGTGGTCGCACAAGCGCGCAGGTTAACAGTCCGATGAAGCAGCCTATCTGCAGGTGACGCATGGAGTTCCCCTCCCACTTGTGGGGAGGGGCTAGGGGTGGGGGTCGTGAGGCGCTCATTCACAAAGCCCTCATGACCCCCACCCCGCTCGGGCTTTGCCCGAGTCGCCCTCCCCACAAGGGGGAGGGGAAACGATTCACCCCGCCGCCGTCACTTCGATTTCGATGCGCTTTTCGGGCGCGGAATAGCCGCCGACCTGCGTCAGCGTCACCGGGCAGCGCGCCTCGGGGAAGAGGTCGGCGACGAGCGCCAGAGCGGCGCGCGGGTCTTCCTCGCGCGCGAGGAACACCGACACCAGCCGGGCGGCCCGCAGATCGGTGCCGGCGTCGGCGAGCGAGCCTCGGATCGTGGCGCGGATGGCGGGCACCTGCGCCGCCAGCCCGGGCGTGACGTCCGTGACGCCCGACAGGAACACGAGCCCGCCGAGCCGCACGAATTTCGGCGGCGCGATCGCCGGCGCATATTCGACGACCTGCTTGTCGCCGTCCGGCGCCTCCATGGCGGCGAGGTCGATGCGCACGCGCGCATCCGCCGGCAGCCGCGCGGGATCCCAGAAGCTCGAACTCGCCCCGCGCAAGGCGCCGCCGAGCCGCACGCGGCGCACGTCGCTCGCCTGCTGGCGGCCCTCACGGTCACGCGTGAACAGGCGCGAGCGGACGATGTGCTCAGGCGCGAGCCCCGCCGCCGTGAGAGCGCCGAGCGCGGCGGCGAGGCAGGTCTCGGTCTCCTGCGCCACGTCGCCGTGCGCTGTTGTCGTGACCGAGACGGAGAACAGGCGTCGTCCGTCGATGTGGGACCATTCGGAGGCGATCATTCCTTGCCCTTTTCTCCATCCTTCACGCCGGGCGCAGCCTTCATGTCCCGCGCTTTCGGCTCCAGCGCGATCTTCACGCGCGCACGCAGATCGGCCGGCGCGCCGATGAGATCGGCGACGGTGCGCTCGAGTTCCTCGCCATCCATCGGATCGATTTCAGCGCGCTGCGCTTCGGCCTCGCGGATGAAGTCGGGATCCAGCAGCGTCTTGTCGAATGCGCGGCGCATCGCAGCGACGCGGTCCGGCGGCGCGCCCGGCGTGGTGGCGATGGGCCGCCCGACGCTCACCGCTTTCGCCATGAAAATTGCGAGCGGCCGCGACTCCTCGGGCGTGACGTCGACGATGAGCGGCACGTTCGGCAGATCGGGGTCGCGCTTCAACCCGGCCTGCAGCAGCGGCGTGATGAGCTTCTCGCTGACGAAGCGCGGCGACATGGCGCGATAGCTCGCCCACGGATTGGTGCCGCGTCCCTCGACCTCGCCGCGTTCCATCGCGATGTCGACGTCGCGTCCGTCGGGATAGCCGTGCACGATCTTGAATTTCGTGCCGAGGATGTTGTTGTAGAAGGCGGGCAGCTGCGTCGAGATCGAGCCCGCGCCCGTGGCGCCGATCAGCGTCTCGCGCGTGAGCACGTCTGCGTAGGACTTTGTCTTCGATGTATGCCACGCGACGGTGATCTGGTTCGACTTCGAGAGATTGCCGATCCAGTTGAAGGTGCGCAGATCCGCCTTGAACGATGAATTGAGTCCGAGCGCCTGGTCGACGACGAGGCCCTGTCCGACCATCGACAGGATGGTGCCGTCGCGCGGCGCGATCTGCGCGACATGGTTGGCCGCCACAATGCCGCCGCCGCCAGGCATGTTCACCGGCAGGATCGTCGGATTGCCGGGGATATGCCGGCCGATGTAGCGCCCGAGCAGCCGCGAATATTGATCGTAGCCGCCGCCGACGCCGGAGCGGATGATCATGCGGATCGTCTTGCCCTGATAGAAATCGCCCACCGCGTCGGCCGCCATCGCGGAGCCTGCCGCCAGCACGGCGCCGAGCGCGCATAGGGGCATGCGAAAAGATGTCGCGTTCATGCCAGGCTTCCTCCCGAATGGGCCGGTCTTGCCGCCGGTCCCTTGGCCGATTGCATGCGTTTGGGGGGAAGCTGTCAAGGCGAGCCTCGAACGAACATGCGAGTCGCGGGTTGATCCACCAACACGAGGAGAACCCGATGCTTCTGAAATCCATCACGCTGGCCGGCGCCGCCGGCGCGCTCGCCCTGCCGCTGCTCTTTGCGGCGCCGGCGGACGCCAAGCCGAACTGCATCAAGGGCGCGGTCGTCGGCGGCCTCGTCGGCCACTTCGCGGGCGGCCACGCCGTCGCGGGCGCAGCAGGCGGGTGCGCCGTGGGGCATGTCATGAAGAACCGTGACCGCGACCGTCGCGATGATCGTCGCGGACGTGACTCCGGATACAACAGGTATTGAATGCGCGCGAACGTGCGACTTCCTTCGCCCTGAGGGAGAAGGTGGCACGCGAAGCGTGACGGATGAGGGGTTACGCTCTTTGTCGGAGAGAGCGTAACCCCTCACCCGGCCCCTGCGGAGCCACCCTCTCCCTCCGGGAGAGGGTAATCACCTGTCCTTCAGCAAATGCCGGGCGATGACCATCTTCATCACTTCGGTCGCGCCTTCGGTGATGCGGAAGCTGCGTTGCTGGCGCCAGAACTTTTCGATCGGCAGATCGGTGGTCAGCCCCATGCCTCCAAAGATCTGCATGCAGCGATCGACCACGCGGAACGCCATCTCGTCCGCGTTCGACTTGCAGATGTAGGCGTCGACGCGCGTGTCCTCGCCATTGTCCATCTTGCAGGCGGCTTCATAGACCAGCAGCCGCGCCTGTTTCAGCTCGACGTAGGAATCCACCAGCATGAACTGGATCGCCTGCCGCTCCGACAGCGGCTTGCCGAAGGTGACGC
>JAQGKM010000092.1 GCA_028290125.1 Hyphomicrobiales bacterium
GCGCGGCCGATGGCGAGCTGCTGCTGCTGGCCGCCCGACAGGTCGCCGCCGCGCCGCCACAGCATGTCCTTCAGCACCGGGAAGAGGTCGTAGATCTCGTCCGGCACGAAAGCGTCGGCGCGCTTCACGGGCGCGAAGCCGGTTTCGAGGTTTTCGCGCACCGTGAGCAGCGGGAAGATCTCGCGACCCTGCGGCACGAAGGCGATGCCGCGCTTGGCGCGCGTATGCGGGGCGAGGCGGGAGATGTCCTGCCCCTCCCACATGACGCGTCCGCCTGCGATGCCCTGATGCCCGCAGATCGCGCGCATCAGGGAGGTCTTGCCGACGCCGTTGCGCCCCATCACGCAGGTCACGCGCCCGGGCGTGGCTTTCAGCGAGACGGAGCGCAAGGCTTGCGCCGCGCCGTAGAACAGGTCGATGGATTCAACGGCGAGCATGGCTCTCCTTACACGTTGGCTGGCGCAACCGCCGGCGCCGGCTCGAGGCTGACGCCCAGCGCCGATGCGGCCAGTTGATTCGCCGTGGCGGAATCGGCGAAGCGATAGCCCTGGGTGATCAGCTTGCGGGTGAAGTATTTGTTGTACATGAACGCCCAGGCGATCGACGCGACGGCGGCGCCGATGCCGATCGTGATGATGGCGACCACGGTGTAGATCACCAGGCCGACGCCGAATGTCACGAAGTCCTTGCGGAACAGGGCCGGAAAGAAACCGAAGAACAGGGTCGTCCACGAAAAACCGTAAAAGCCCGTTGTGACGAGGCCGGTCTGCGGGTGCTTGAGCAATACTTTCTGAGCCATAATGTTGTTCCTGAAAATGGGCCGGCGACAAGCGACAGCCGTCGTTTGAAAATCAGTCGATGAAAAAAGCCGTCTCGGCTCCCGCAACACTAGCGCCAAGGCGAAGGTTGCGAAAGTCCCGTTCTGCCGGGCTGAAATTTGCGCGGCCATCGTCATGTCAGCGCCCCAGATAGACTTCGATGACGCGCGGATCGGCGCTCACCACATCGAGCGGCCCTTCGGCCAGCACGGAGCCCTCATGCAGCACCGTGACCTTCACGCCCAGATCGCGCACGAACGTCATGTCGTGCTCCACGACGACCACCGAATGATCGACCGCGATGGCGCGCAGCAGCTCGGCGGTCTGCGCCGTCTCGGCGTCGGTCATGCCCGCAACGGGTTCGTCGACGAGCAGGAGTTTCGGGTCCTGCGCCAGGAGCATGCCGATTTCGAGCCATTGCTTCTGGCCATGCGACAGGTCGGCGGCGAGGCGATGCCTGTGATCCGCCAGCCGCGTGGTTTCCAGAATGTGGTCGATCCGGCTGCGCGTGCTGGCCTGGGCCTTGCCGAACAGGGTCGCGAGCGCCGAACGCGGCGCCTTCAACGCCAGCAGGATGTTGTCGTCGACCGTGTGGTTCTCGAACACTGTCGGCTTCTGGAATTTCCGGCCGATGCCAAGCTCCGCGATGGTGGCTTCGTCGAGCTTGGTGAGATCGGTCGAGCCTCCAAACAGAACGTCGCCCGAATCGGGCCGCGTCTTGCCGGTGATGACGTCCATCATGGTCGTCTTGCCGGCGCCGTTGGGGCCGATGATGGCGCGCATCTCGCCCGGCGCGAGCGTCAGCGACAGGCCGCGCAGGGCCTTGTAGCCGTCGAAGGAAACGCTCACGCCGTCGAGATACAATAGGCTGCCGCTGGCGACATCCATGGCCTTACTCCCCCGCCGCAGCGACTTCGGGCGTCGCGATTTTCTTCCGCGCGCGACGCGCCTTGAATTGCTCCAGCGTGCCGACCACGCCCTTGGGCATGAACAGCGTCACGAAGACGAACAGCGCGCCGAGCGCAAAGAGCCAGTATTCGGGCAGCGCGCCGGTGAAGAAGGTCTTGCCCCAGTTGACGATCAGCGCGCCAAGCGCCGCGCCGACCAGCGTGCCGCGCCCGCCGACCGCGACCCAGATCACCGCCTCGATCGAATTGGTGGGCGCAAACTCACCCGGGTTGATGATGCCGACCTGCGGCACGTAGAGCGCGCCGGCGACGCCCGCCATCATGGCGGACAGCACGAAGACCGCGAGCTTGTAGGTCTCGACGCGATAACCGAGGAAGCGCGTCCGCGATTCCGCGTCGCGGATCGCCACCACGACCTTGCCGAATTTCGAGGTCGTCACCCAGCGGGCGATGAGGTAACCGCCGATCAGCGCAATGCAGCTTGCGACGAACAGCGACACGCGCGTGCCGGTCGCCTGCACATTGAAGCCGAGAATGTCCTTGAAATCGGTCAGGCCGTTGTTGCCGCCAAAACCCATGTCGTTGCGAAAGAAGGCGAGCAGCAGCGCATAGGTCATCGCCTGCGTGATGATCGAGAGATAGACGCCGGTGACTCGCGAGCGGAAGGCGAGCCATCCGAAGCCGAAGGCGAGCAGGCCCGGCACCAGCAACACCATCAGCATGGCGTAGGGAAAGCTCTGGAACCCCCACCAGGTGATCGGCAGCTCCTTCATGTTCAGGAACACCATGAAGTCGGGCAGCACCGGATTGGCGTAGACGCCGCGCGCGCCGACCTGGCGCATGAGATACATGCCCATGGCGTAGCCGCCGAGCGCAAAGAAAGCCCCGTGCCCCAGCGAGAGAATGCCGCAATAGCCCCACACGAGATCGAGCGCGACGGCGAGCAGCGCGAAGCACAGGTACTTGCCAAACAGCGCCACGATATAGGGCGGGATCGAGAGCGCCGACCCTTGCGGGATGACCAGCGTCAGAATGGGAACGAGGATCGCCGCGAGTGCGAGCACCGCGATGAAGATCACGCCGCGTGTGTCGATGAGCCGGTAATTGGTGGCGGATGTCATGCGTCAGGCCTCCACTGCCCGGCCCTTTTGCGCGAACAGGCCGCGCGGGCGCTTCTGGATGAAGAGGATGATGAAGACGAGCAGAAGGATCTTGCCCAGCACCGCGCCGGCGATCGGCTCCAGGAACTTGTTGGCGACGCCGAGCGTCACGGCGCCGAGCAGCGTGCCCCAGAGATTGCCGACGCCGCCGAACACCACCACCATGAAGCTGTCGATGATGTAGCTCTGGCCGAGATTGGGCGACACATTGTCGATCTGCGACAGCGCGACGCCCGCCATCCCGGCGATGCCCGAACCCAGGCCGAACGCCATGGCGTCGATGCGGTTGGTGTCGATGCCCATCGAGGACGCCATGCGGCGGTTCTGCGTGACGGCGCGCATGCGCAGGCCGAAGGAGGTGGCGCGCAGCACGAACTGCAGCGCGAAGAACACCGCGAGCGCGAAGACGATGATCCACATGCGGCCGTAGCCGATCGACAGCGAGCCGAAGTCGAACGAGCCCGACATGAAGGGCGGCGCCGACACCTCGCGATTGTTGGCGCCGAAGATCGTCCGCACGGCCTGCTGCAGGATCAGCGAGATGCCGAAGGTCGCGAGCAGTGTTTCCAACGGTCGACCGTAGAGATGACGGATGACGAGACGCTCGATCAGGATGCCGACCGCGGCGGTGAAGAGGAACGCCAGCGGAATGGCGATGAACAGCGCATAGTTCAGCATCGCCGGATGCGAGGTGCGCGCCCATTCCTGCACCACGAAGGTGGTGTAGGCGCCCAGCATGACCATTTCACCATGCGCCATGTTGATGATGCCCATCACCCCGAAAGTGATGGCGAGCCCGATTGCGGCGAGCAGCAGCACCGAGCCCAGCGACAGGCCGTACCAGATGTTCTGGACATTGCGCCACAGCGCGAGTTTCGCCTGGATGGTGGACGAGGCGGCGCCGGCCGCATCCTTCACGCGGCCCTCGCTCCATGAGGCGACCGTGGTGAGCACGCTGACGGCGTCCTGGTCGCCGCGGCTTTTCAGGATCTCGATGCTCTCGAGCCGCTTCACTTCCGGCGCGCCGGAATCGCTGGCGATGATGGCGGCGCGCGCCTCTTCGAGAACCTTGCGGGTCGAGGCGACGGTCTCGCGCTCCAGCGCGGCTTCCACGAGCGGGAGCGCGGTGGCGTCACGCGACTTGAAAACGGAATCGGCGGCCGTACGGCGGCGCACGGGATCGGGCGACATCAGGGTGAGCGCGCCGCGTGCGGCGTCGAGCGAGCGGCGCACGGCGTTGTTGAGACGCACGCGCTTCAGCGCGCCCGTCGAGACATCGGGCGCCTCGAGGCCATTGGCGGCGTCGAACACCTTGCCGGCTTCATCGGTGAAATAGAGCTTCCGCGCGGGGCCGTTGAACCAGAGCCGGTTTGCGGCGAGCGCTTCGACGATCTGCGGCGCCGTCGGCAATCCCGAGGCGGCGATTTCTGTCAGCGCGCGTTCGGTGTCGGGGAATTTGTCGGTGGTGAGCGCGACCAGGAGATCGCCCGGACCTTGCGCGCGCGCTTGCGGCGCAGCGACGAGGAGCAATGTGAAGACAGACAGCGCCGCGGCCAGCAGGGAAAGCGTCTCGATCCATCCGTTGCGACCGGCGCGCTGCCGGGGCGCGATCGGGGCGGAGGCGCGCAGGCGCGCCGTACCGGCTGAATTCGTCATGGAAGCCTCTTGAATGAGCCGCCGCACGCGGACTGCGTCTTGGTAGCGAAGCCCGGGCGGATGAGATCCGCCAAGGCGTCCTACTCTTTCGAAAACCCGGGCGGATGAAATCCGCCCGGGCCATTCGTGTGGACGCCTGGAGGAGCGCGCCCACACTTTTCTGACATCGCCGTGGCGATCAGATGCGGGCGATTACTTGCCCGCGCCGCCGCACTTGCCGGTCTTCACGTTGAAGTTGCCGCACGAGAGGGGCTTGCGCCAGTCGGAGATGAGATCCTTCGAGCCGTCGAGGTAATCCGACCATTCGTCGCCGACGACGAGACCCGAGGTCTGCCAAACGGTGTTGAACTGGCCGTCCGCCTGCACTTCGCCGATCAGCACCGGCTTGGTGATGTGGTGGTTCGGCATCATGGTCGAGTAGCCGCCCGTGAGGTTGGGAACGGCGACGCCGATCATCGCGTCGAGCACGGCTTCCGTATCGACGGTGCCGGCCTTCTCGACTGCCTTGACCCACATGTTGAAGCCGATGACGTGCGCTTCCATCGGATCGTTGGTCACGCGCTTGGCGTTCTTGGTGAAGGCCTTCCACTTTTCGATGAAGGCCTTGTTGTCGGGATTGTCGATCGACTGGAAGTAATTCCAGGCGGCGAGATGTCCGACGAGCGGCTTGGTGTCGATGCCGGCGAGTTCTTCTTCACCGACCGAGAAGGCGACGACCGGAATGTCGGTGGCCTTCACGCCGGCGTTGCCGAGCTCCTTGTAGAACGGCACGTTGGCGTCGCCGTTGATCGTCGAGACGACGGCGGTCTTCTTGCCGGCCGAACCGAACTTCTTGATGTCCGCCACGATCGTCTGCCAGTCGGAATGTCCGAACGGCGTGTAGTTGATCATGATGTCTTCCTGCTTCACGCCCTTCGACTTGAGATAGG
>JAQGKM010000136.1 GCA_028290125.1 Hyphomicrobiales bacterium
GGTTCTCGTCCGCGCTGTGGCCGTTCTCGACGCTCGGCTGGCCGGACGATGCGCCGGAGGTGAAGCGCTATTACCCGACGAGCGTGCTCGTCACCGGCTTCGACATCATCTTCTTCTGGGTCGCCCGTATGATGATGATGGGCATCCACTTCATGGGCGAGATTCCGTTCCACGACGTCTACATCCACGCGCTCGTCCGGGACGAGAAGGGCGCCAAGATGTCGAAGTCGAAAGGCAACGTCATCGACCCGCTCGACCTGATCGAGAAGTTCGGCGCCGACGCGCTGCGCTTCACGCTCGCCGCCATGGCGGCGCAGGGCCGCGACATCAAGCTCGCGACCTCGCGCGTCGAGGGCTACCGCAACTTTGCAACCAAGCTCTGGAACGCCGCCCGCTTCGCCGAGATGAACGGCTGCGCGCGCGTCGAAGGTTTCGCGCCGGAAAAGGTGCAGGCCGACGTCAACCGCTGGATCCTGGGCGAGGCCGAAAAGGCCGTCGCGGACGTCACCGCCGCCATCGAGGCCTACCGCTTCAACGATGCGGCGAACGGCGTCTATCGCTTCGTCTGGAATATCTTCTGCGACTGGTTCGTCGAGCTCTCCAAGCCGGTGCTGCAGGGCGAGGACGGCGCCGCCAAGGACGAGGCGCGCGCCACCACGGCGCATGTGCTCGACATCATCATGAAGATGCTGCACCCGTTCATGCCCTTCCTCACCGAGGAGCTGTGGGAGATCAAGGGAGCCGAAGGCCCGGCGCGCACGTCGCTGCTGGCGCTCGCGGAATGGCCTGTGCCGCAGGGTCATGATCACGCCAGCGCCGAAGCCGAGATCGGCTGGATCGTCGACCTGATTTCCGAAATCCGTTCGGTTCGCTCTGAGATGAACGTCCCGGCCAGCGCGCAGATGCCGTTGGTCCTGGTCGGCGTCCCGGCCGATGTCCGGGCGCGGGCGGAGCGCGGCTTCGACACCCTGAAGCGCCTCGCGCGCGTCTCGGAGGTCCTGTTCGCCGAATCTGCGCCCGCCAATTCCGCACAGATGATCGTGCGCGGATCGGTGATCGCCCTTCCGCTCGAAGGCACGATCGACATCGGCGCGGAGCGCGGACGCCTGACCAAGGAAATCGGCAAGCTCGAAGGCGAAGTGAAGAAGATCGACGCCAAACTCGGCAACGCCGACTTCGTGGCGCGTGCGCCCGACGAGGTGGTCGAGGAGAACCGCGAACGCAAGGCGGACGCGCTGTCGCGCATCGAGAAGATGAAGGCGGCGCTCGACCGGCTATCCTGAGCCTGTCAGTGGCCCGCCGGCCACAGCCGTAAACCATCGCGTAACCGTGCATGAAAGCGCGCGGCGGACGCCGCGATTCAGCCATAAACCCCGCGCTATTTCGGACCCGCAAATGATTGCGGGTTTCGGGTGCGGGGTTGGGTGTGGCGGTGAACGCGTTGCAGCATGGGATCGGAAACGGAGCGGCGTCCGCGCGCGCCGGAAGTTCTGTTGCGCGCGCGTGCCCGGCGATCCCGCAGCTGTTGCAACGCGGCGACATGTCGTCACGCAATGACGTGACGGCGCGAATCCCCGGCGAGTGTGGCCGCTCAGCTCTGGCCCGCCTTGACGCGACCTGCCTATCATTCTGGACAGGGTCGACGGTCGGAGTGGCGAATGACATGCGGGCGTATGCAGATGCGTAAGACGAACCTCCTCGTCAGACTCTGCCTGCTTGCCCTGTGCGCCGCGCCGGGCCTCGCGGCCGCGCCGGCGTTGGCGCTTGACGGCACCGACACGCCAGCCAGCATCAAGCCGGTCCTGCCGCTCTACAAGAATTCGCTTCATGCGCTCAACCAGGCGATCGAAGGCCTGCGCGCCGGCGACGCCGCCTCGTCCATCGACGCGCTGAAATATGCAGCCGCCGGCGGCCAGTCGCTCGCCCAGTGGAAGCTCGGTCGCATGTATGCGGCGGGCGAGGGCGTGCCGCATGACGACGCCAAGGCCTATGATTACTTCCTTCAGATCGTGAACAATTACGACGAGGACACCGCCTCGCGCCGCGAGATCGGCATCGTCGCCAGCGCCTATGTGGCGGTCGGCGTCTATTCGCTGAACGGGCTGCCGCAGATCCAGCTGAAGCCGGACGTGGCGCGTGCGCAGGAGCTCTTCCATTTCGCGGCGTCGACGTTCGGCGACCCGAATGCGCAGTACAATCTGGCGCGCATCTATCTCGACGCTTCCGGCTCCCAGCGCGACCCGCGTCAGGCCGCCGGCTGGCTCTATCTCGCAGCGGAAAAGAACCACACGGAATCGCAGGCGCTGCTCGGCAACCTGCTGTTTACCGGGCAAGGCGTGCAGAAGAACCGCGCGCGCGGCCTGATGTACCTGACGGTCGCGGTGGAGAACGCCGGCGAGGATCCCAAGAATCGCTGGGTCGCCGAGCTGCGCGAAAAGGCGCTGAAGGTCGCGTCCGACAGCGAGCGTCAGGCGGCCGGCGACATGCTGGTGCAATACATCAGCCGCCGCTGAGGCGTTCCGCTCAGGCCGCCCCGGCGTCCTGCTGCTGGGCGAGTTTCGGGTGCACCGCCGTCGTCTCGATTTCCAGCTCCGGGAAGGCGACGATCCGGCAACCCTGGTAATCCGTCCGCACGACGATGATCCCGGTCGCTTCCATGTTTGACAGCAGGCGCCGCGCGCGGCCTGGTGAATGGCTGCCGAAGAATCGCGCGATCTCATCGTCGTTCGGGCAGACGTTTTCCGTCACCGCGGCGCGCGCCAGCATCAGGAACGGCCCGCGCATGTCGTCGGGCAGGCGGTCGGAGATTTCCACGGCCCGCGCCCATTTCAGATCGTCGGCGTTGTCGAGCGCCGTCGCGCGCGCGCGGGCGATGGTCATGCGGCGGCGGAACGTGTGCGCATCAGGCAGGTCCGGCCCGAGCCGCTTGATGCGACAGCGCACGAGGAAATCGCGATGCGCCTGCAAGGCGGGCAGGGCGCCGGCATTCGGATCCGCGATGATCTGCTGGATGATGTCCTCGATCGCCGCGTCGCGCTCCTCAGGCGACAGTTCGGGCGGCGGCGCGGCGGCGAAGGTGGGCGCCGGCGCGGCGTCGATCCGGGCGAAGACATCCTCGCTCGGCTCGCTGCGCACGCGCCGCGCACGCACGGGCGGCGGCGCATCCTGGCTCGTGAAGATCAGGCCATGCGCCGCGCCATCCTCGTTGGCGTCGGGCAACGGCAGCAGTTTCGGGGCGCCGCCGCGATCGGATGTTTCCACCGCGCCGATGCGCATGGTGAGCGGGCGGCGCGCAATGGCCGG
>JAQGKM010000164.1 GCA_028290125.1 Hyphomicrobiales bacterium
GACGCCGAGAAGCGCCGCGAGGAAGAAGAGATTCTGGAAATTTATCTGGCGGCGCTCGGCGAGGCGTAAACGCACGCCGTCCTTGCGAGCGCGCAAGCCGTCGTTGCGAGCGCAGCGAAGCAATCCAGAAGCCGCGCGTGAGGCGCCTGTCGCGCCCATCGCCGCTCACCACCAAGATTCGTGACTGGATTGCTTCGCTCTGCTCGCAATGACGAGGCAAAGGCCTCACACGCGCCGTCATTGCGAGCGCAGCGATCCAATCCAGAAGCCGCGCGTGAGGCGCCCGTCGCGCCCGCCACCGCTCACCGCCACGATGCGTGACTGGATTGCTTCGCTCTGCTCGCAATGACGAGGCAAAGGCTTCACACGCGCCGTCATTGCGAGCGCAGCGAAGCAATCCAGAGGCCACGCGTGAGGCGCCTGTCGCGCCCGCCACCGCTCACCACCAAGATGCGTGACTGGATTGCTTCGCTCTGCTCGCAATGACGAGGCCCGTCACACCTGCTCGCGCGCGAGCTTTCCGATCAGCGCGTTGCAGGCGCCGGCGATCGCGAACACCACGATCAGCAACGCGTACAGGCCCGGCATGTCGAAGCGGGTGTAGACCTGCATGATCATGTAGCCGAGGCCCTGGTTCGACAATTTCGTCTCGGCCAGCAGCACCGTGATGATCGCCGTGCCCATGCCGAGCCGAATGCCGTTCAGGATCGGCACGCGCATCGCCGGCAGGTAGATCTTGGTCGCCATCTGCCAGGTGGTGGCGCGGAACGAGCGGCCGACGCGGATCAGGATCGCATCGATCTGCCGCATGCCTGCCGCCGTCGACAGCGCGACCGCGAAATAGGCCGACAGCGCGCCGAGCGCGACCTTCGAGGCCGGGCCGACGCCGAACCACATGATCATCACCGGGAACAGGATGATGCGCGGCGTCGGCGAGAGGTAATAGACGTAGGGCTCGAAGGCCCGCATCAGGAAGCGGTTGGCGCCCAGCACGATGCCGGTGACGATGCCCAGCGCAGCGCCGATGGAGAGCGACGCGAAGGTCTCAAGCGCCGTCACCTGCAGGTTCTTGTAGAAGACCGGATCGACGAGCAGCTTGCCCAGCGACGCGGCGATGCGCGTCAGCGAGGGAATGACCTCGCCGTAGAACAGGCCCGATCGCGACAGTCCTTCCCACACGGCCAGCACCGCCAGCGCGACGATGACGCGCACCAGCAACACACGCCGCGCCGTGACGGGTGCGGTCGATACGGCCGGGGCGACCGCGCGCCGTGCGGGCGCCTTCATCTCGCCGGTCGCAGCCATAGTTCCACGCGCTCCAGGAGGATGAAGAAGAACACCGACACGAGGATCACGAAGAAGATCGCCGCATAGGTGCCGGGCAGGTCGTAGCGTTCAGCCAGCTCGTTGATGAGCTGGCCGAGCCCGCCGAGATTGATGAGATATTCGACGCCCACCACAGTGATCAGCACGAAGGTCCAGCTCAGGCGGATGCCCGTGAAGATGACCGGCAGGGCCGAAGGGAACAGGATTTTCCAGAACATCTGCGAGGACGTCATGTTGAGGCTGCGCCCCACATTGATCAGCACCTTGCGGGTCCCCGACAGGCCCTCGATCGTCTTCAGGATGATCGGCGCCAGCCCGTGAAAGAACGCCATCACGATGATGGTTTTGGGCGACCGGCCGAACAGCACGAGGAAAAGCGGAAACGCGAGCACGATGGGCGCGGCGGCGAGCGCGCCGACCCAGTCCTCCATCGCGCGTCGCCACAACGGCGAGCGGTGCAGCAGCGCGCCGACCGGCACGCCGACCAGGACCGCAGCCACGGCGGCGACGATCATCTCGAACGCTGTCGCGCCCGAGCGGCCGAGGATGTCTTCTTCGGTCACCACGCGTTCGAACGCCAGGATGACGTCGCTCGGCGGCGGGATGACGTAGCGATTGATCACGCCGACGCGCACGAGAAGCTCGAAGAGCAGCGCCGCCACGACCAGTGACGCAAGGCCGGTGATCTCCGGCCCGTAGCGGAAGAGCAGCGACGGAGACGAACTGGATTTGCGGACCAATGTGTCAGCCATGAGCGCCCCGGCGCGACGCGGCGCTCTCGGAATCCGCCATGCCGCGCGAAGCTTCCTCGCGCAGGTCGTTCCAGATCTCGGCGACGTAGTGGCCGAAGGCGTCGCTGCCGACGACGTCGGACGTGCGCGGACGCTTCAGATTGATGTCGACGATGCGCTTCACCTTGCCGGGGCGGTAGGTCATGACCACGATGCGGTCCGACAGCTGCACGGCCTCGGTAAGGTTGTGGGTGATCAGCAGCGTCGTCTGATTGAGCTCCTGCTGGATCTGCGTGATCTTGTCGCCGAGCAGCAGGCGCGTCTGCTCGTCGAGCGCCGCGAAGGGCTCGTCCATCAGCAAGATCTTGGGTTGCGACACCAGCGTCCGGGCGATCGAGACGCGCTGGCGCATGCCGCCCGACAGCTGCGACGGGAAATTCTTCTCGAACGACGCGAGCCCGACCATGTCGATGAAATGATGCGCGCGATCCATGCGCTCGGATTTCGCCACGCCCTGCAGCTCGAGCGGAAAGGCGACATTGTCGATGACGTTGCGCCACGGGAAGGTCGACTCTTCCTGGAACACCATGCCGACGGCCGGATGAGGCGCCGAGATGCGCTCGTCGCCGATCATCACGCTGCCTTCGTAATCGCCAAGCAGGCCGCCGATGATGTTGAAGAGCGTGGACTTGCCGCAGCCCGACGGGCCGATCACCGAGACGAATTCGCCCTGCGCGACATTGAAGGAGACGTGATCCACCGCCGTGACGATCTCGTCGCCACGCCCGAATCTTTTCACGACGTCGTCGACCACCATCGCCGGCTGTAGGCGAATGTCTTCCATGACTGCGCTCAACGAAATGTCTCCCGCCCCTGCCGCTGTGCTGGCCCGCGCTGACGCGGGTCGCCGTGCTTTTGTAGCCTGTCGAGCACTAGCCGCAAGCCGCGCCCCGCGTCAACACGCGGCGTCGTGACAAGAGCGTGTCAGTGAACGTCGGGCGCGGGATCGAGCGCGAGGGCGGCCGTGCGCATGGGCTGCACGGCGGCTCCGGTGAAACGGTCGGCCTGCAGGTCGGCGAAGAGCGCCGTGAGCTGCGCGCTCGCCAGCGGCGAGGCCTGCAACGCGACGGCGCGGCCTTCGGCCTTCACGGCGGGCCGCAGGCCCGGCCGCATGCCGAGATCGGCCTGGGCCATTGCGCCGCTCAGAACGGCAGGCTGCGTCAGCATGGTGAAATTGGTCAGGTCGAGCCGCGCTGCGTAGAGCTGCGTCCGGCGTGGCGCCTGCGCCCTCTGCGGCAGGACCGGCGGCGACGGCGGCAGCACCGCGCCGCGCAGCGCGAGCGGATCGGCGGCCTGCGGCGCATAGGCCAGAACGGCGACAGCCGGCTCGCTACCCTGGCGGATCAGATCCGGCAACGGCGCAGGCGTCTTCTCGGCGGCGGCGACGCTGACCAGCGCGCTCGGGCGGATCGGCGGCAGCGGCACGTCCGCAATGGCGACCTGCTGGACCGGCTGCGCGAGCGGCGCGCCAAGGCCAGCGGGACGCGGCGGCGGCAGGATCGAGATGGCGGCGACCTGAACCGGGGTCGCGACGCTGGGTCCGGGCGCGCCCATCGTCGTCTCGCCACGCGGCAGGTTCCGCTCGGCGCGCGCGATCTGGTCGGCGGCGCGGCGTTCCGAGGGAGTCTGGATCGCGCCTGCGTCGTCCTTGTCGGCGCTGGTCGCGCGGGCGATGCGCGTGCGGCCGCGTGGCGTCGCGATCGCGCCGGTGTCCTCATCCTCCTCGCCGATGCCAAACAGCCGCGAGAAGAAGCCGCGACCCTTGCCGCGCGCCTGGTCGGCGCTCGCCATCATGACGGGCGCATCGCCGCGGTTCTCGATCTCGGCGCGCGCTTCTTCGTAGCGTGCGAGCGGGTGGCCGTTGGTCGGCAGGTGCACCGTCTTGCCGTCCGGGAACAGGCGCGCCAGCTGGTCGTAGCTCATGCGCGGCCAGGCGCGCACGCTGCCGACGTCGAGATGCACGAACGGCGTGCCGGCGGTCGGATAATAACCGACGCCGCCGCGCTGCAGGCGCATGGCGATCTCGCGCACGCGGCCCATCGGCACGTCGACGTAATGCATGTCCATCGCCTTGCCGAGGATGTGCTGCGAATGTTCGGCGACGGCGCGCGAACGACGGCGCAACATGGCGTTGGTCTGCGGCGAGCGATAGGCCGAGACGATGTGCACGGGCTGGCGCGAGCCGCTCTCGCGATAGGTCTCCCAGATCACGTCGAACAGACGCGGGTTCATGTTGATCTGATCGTCGTTGCGCCAGTCGCGCAGGAAATGATTGAGCTTCGCCAGCACGGCGCGATCATATTGGCCGTCGACCCGGAAGGTCGCCGAAATGCTCTCGCCGGTGTGGGTGTGGTAGAGATTGATGGTGCGCGTGTCGCCGTTGGCGACGGCATTCTGCGTCTGCGCGGGAAGCGCCGCCGAGAACACGAATCCAAGCAGGCCGCAGGCGGCGAAGCTGGCAGTCGAACGGGCGCGGACACGCAGGCTTTTCAGCTTCACCGGCTTACTCTTCTTGAACACTGGTCTTCCGCATAGGCGGAATTTGGTGACTGGAGTGTTGCGGAAAAGGGTTAACCGAGGGTAAGCGCAAATAGCTTCATCGCCGTCATTGCGAGCAGAGCGAAGCTATCCAGCGCGCGAATGGCTGCGGGCGAGCCGCGATCGGAAAAGACAAAAGCCGCAGGCGCGGCTTCTGGAGTGCTTTGCTTCGCTCGCGATGACGACGCCCGTGTCAGACAGACAACCCGAGCGCCGCTTTCACCTTGCCCGAGTATCCGTAAATATCCTCGCGCAATTGCAGCTTGCCGGTCTCGTCGACGAAGGCCGAGAAATAGCCGATGTGGATCGGCAACGGCTTCGGCATCTTCACCATGCGCTCGGCGCCGCCCTTGAGCTTTTTCACGCGCTCTTCCGTCCAGCCCTGTCCCAGAACGATTTCCGCCAAGGCGAAAGGCTGATCGACGCGCACGCAGCCATGGCTGTAGGCGCGTCTGGCGTTGGCGAACAGGCTGCGCGACGGCGTGTCGTGCAGATAGACCGAGTGCTCATTCGGGAACATGAACTTGATCCAGCCCAGCGCATTGCGCTCGCCCGGCGGCTGGCGGACGATCATCTGTCCCTTGCGCTGGATGACCTCGTAGCCGAGGCGCGTGAGATAGGTCGGATCTTCCTTCAGCTTCGGCAGCATCTCGTTCTTGATGATCGACGGCGGCACGTTCCAGTAGGGATTGACGATCAGGAACTGCATGGAATTGGAGAACACCGGCGTCGGCGTCTGCGGCTTGCCGACGACGACGCGCGCTTCATGCACGATCGTGTCGCCGCGATAGACCCGCACCTTGTAGTCGGGGATGTTTACTTCGATCCGGTCGTGGCCCATGTCGCGCGGCATCCAGCGCCAGCGTTCCATGTTGGCGATGATCTCGTCTTCGAGGCGGGCCGGATGTCCGCCCGACAGCGCCGCGATCGTGCGTGCCGTGAGCGTGCCGGAGGCCGGAATGCCATTGGCTTTCTGAAAACCCGCGACAGCTTCCGCGACGCGTGTGTCGTAGACGAGATCGTCCGACGCCACGGCCTGATCGAGCCCGAAGCGCGCGCGGATCAGCGGCACGCGGTCGTCCTTCATGCCGGCCTTCAGCACCGGCCCCATCGGGATGGGGCGCTGGGCGACGGCTGGCGCCGCATGGCGCAATTCGGCGAGCTTGTCGCGCAGCGTGCGGTAGCCGCGATGCTGCGGATTGTAACCCTCGAGCGTCGCGCCGGCGTCCGCCGCAGCAGCAACTTCGACGAGGCTGCGGGACGGCTCGATGACTTCTGGCTTCACGGTGATCTGGCTGGAAATCGCACGCGGGTCGATGCGCGCGCCGCTCGCCTGGCGGGCATAGGTCGCGACTGAGTCGGAGAGTGCGAGGTCGGCGGCGGCGAGCGCAGTCGCCTCGGCGCCGCGCAGCACCGGCGCGGGGGCCGAGCGCAGGTCGAGCGCATCGTCGGCGGCGCGCTCCAGACGCGCGATGGCCGCGCGGGCCTGGCCGGTCCAGCCATTGTCGGCGCCGAGCCACAAGGGCTGCCAGCCGCGCGTTTCGTAAACATGGGCGACAGCCTCGCGCACACGGCGCTGCGCTGTCGGAACGCGCTCGGCGAGTCGCGCTTCGAGGGTCGCCTTCAACGCGACCTGCACGGGCGACAGAACCGGCGCAGCGGGCTGCTCGGCGACGACCGGCGTCGCCGGCGCGGCAACCGGAGCCGGCGTGAGATCGACGGCGACTTCGGGCGGCATCGGAACGATGTTCGGGTCGATCTCGGCCTCGGCCGCGACGGCGGGCGCTTCCGGAGCCGGGACGGCGTCGGGCGCGGGCGCCTCGGCGACCTCCTTGACGTTGAGCGCCGGCGAGGCCTCGCGTGGCGTTTCGACCGCCTCGATTGTTTCGACCGTCTCAACGGGTTCGGGCGTCTGCGCGCGCAGCGTTGGAGCCGCCAGCGTCAGCGCGAGGCCCATGGCGGTCGCAAGGCAGAGATCAGCGCGCGCTCTCATATCGTCCCCAGATCACCTGGTCCGCCGGCCCCGCGGTCATCGGAGGGGTTGCGGCGAACGGGCCAATGTTTCTCATCTTACGCGGAACTAAACCGTTGATCGACTGATCACAATTTAGAAAGTTCAGGCTGCCACGCCGGGCTCGGCCTCGGCCGTTGTCGCTTCGTCGAGACCAAGGTCTTTCAGCTTGCGGTACAGTGTGGACCGGCCAATGCCAAGCCGCCGCGCCATTTCCGACATCTGGCCACGGTAATGCGTCAAGGCAAAGCGAATCAGCTCGCCCTCCACATCGTCGAGGCGGCGCGCGTGGCCGTGGTCATCCAGCAGCCGCAGCATGTGCGGATCGCGTGCATGCAGGCCGGTGATCTGCGGCGCACGCAACGGCGGCGTCGCGGGAGTGGCGGCGACCATGGCGGCCAGCGCGGGCGCAGCCGGAACGCGGACGTCATAGCCCTCGACGCGCGCCGCGACCTGCGGGAATTCAGCCACGCCCAGTTCATCGCCTTCGCTCAGGACGACAGCGCGGAACACGGCGTTTTCAAGCTGGCGGACATTGCCCGGCCATTCGTAGCGTGACAGCAGATGCAGCGCCTCTGCCGAGAGGCCGCGGATCGACTTGCCCTCTTCGGCCGCAAACCTCTGCGCGAACCGCTGGGCAAGACCGCCGATATCGCCGGAGCGCGCGCGCAGCGGCGGCAGCGTGACCGGAAACACATTGAGCCGATAGTAGAGATCTTCGCGAAACATGCCGGCCTTGACCTGCTCGATCAGGTTCTGGCTCGTGGCCGAGATCAGCCGCACGTCGATCCGCGCCGGGCGCTTCTGGCCAGGCACGTCGATCTCTCCGTCCTGGATCAGGCGCAGAAGCTTCGCCTGCAGCTCAAGCGGCAGCAGGCCGATCTCGTCGAGGAACAGGGCGCCGCCATGCGCCTCGGCAAATTTCCCCTGCGCCTTGTCGGAGCCGGTCTCGGCGCCAAACAGCAGGGCGTCCGCCTGCTCGGGCGCGAGCGCGGCGCAATTGACGGCCAGAAAGGGCCGGCCGCGCCGGTCCGACGCGCTCTGGATGGCGCGGGCGAAGAGATGCTTGCCGACCCCGGCCTCGCCCTCGATCAGGACGGGCAGATGCGCGCGGGCCGCGCGTTCGCCGAGCCGGATCGCCCGGGCCATGTCCTCGCTCTGCGTGTAGATGTGGCGGAAGCCGACAGCGCCGGCAGTGCGGCGCGTGGCGCGGCGCGTCTCGTCCTGAAGCGCACGGAAGCGCAGCGCATTCTTGATGGAGACGTGGAGCCGCTCGGCCCCGACCGGCTGAACGACGAAATCATGCGCCCCGGCGCGCATCGCCGACATCACGAGATCGATCTGCGTCGACACAGTTTCGACGATCACCGGCACGGCGAGGCGCCGGTCACGCATTTCGGCCATGACGGCCAGACCGCCAAGGTCGGTCAGGAACAGGTCGAGAATCAGAAGCGAGATCGGCGGCTCGCCGGTCGCGGCCAGCCGCGTCAGGGCCGCATGCCCGCTGTCCACGGTTTCGCTCTGAAAACCGAAGCGCCGGACCATCGCTTCCAGGAGGCGACGCTGCACGGGGTCGTGGTCGGCGATCAGAATCAGGGTCGGCATCTGGCCTCTCGGGGGCGGGGCGCGGAACGCCCTTGGAAGGCCACTCTGAAACATCAGGGTAAACGCGGACTTAACGGACTGTCCCGCTGCGGGACGCCCCTCGCCGGTTGATCGGCGGACGCGCATGTCCAATATGAGGAATGTTTCGCGCCCGCTTTGCAGATTGGTTGACCCGATGACCCGCTCTCTCCAGACCCCCGTCGTGCTCACCCCGGCCGCCGCCATGGCGATGGCCGACGGCGATCTCGGCGCGCTGCCCGAATGGAACCTTGCGCATCTTTATCCGGGCATGGAGTCACCCGAATTCCTTGCGGATCTGGCTCGGGCCGCGACCGATTGCGCGCGCTTTTCAGCCGACTGGCGCGGCAAGCTGGGCGAGATCGCGAGTGGCGCGGACGCCAGCGCCCAATTGTTCGAAGCCGTGCGCGCCTATGAGGCGCTCGAGGATCTGCTCGGCCGCATCATGTCCTACGCCGGCCTGATCTACTCGGGCGACACGACCGATCCGGCGCGGGCGAAATTTTATGGCGATGCGCAGGAAAAGATCACCAACGCCTCCTCCGACCTGCTGTTCTTCACGCTGGAGTTGAATCGCATCGAGGATGCACTCCTCGAACAGGCGATCGATTCGGGGCCGCTTGCGCATTATCGCCCGTGGATCGAGGACATCCGCCGCGAAAAGCCCTACCAGCTCGACGACAAGATCGAGCAGCTGTTCCACGAGAAGAGCGTCACCGGGCGCGGCGCCTGGAACCGGCTGTTCGACGAGACCATCGCGAGCCTGCGGTTCACCGTCGAGGG
>JAQGKM010000091.1 GCA_028290125.1 Hyphomicrobiales bacterium
CCATAGGAGGCCTGCACGCCGCGCAGGGAGAGCATGGTCATGCGTCCCCCACGCCAAGATAGGCCTCGCGCACAGCGGCATCGTTCTGGATGGCGAATGCGTCTCCGCTTGCGATGATCGCGCCATAAACCAGAACGGAGATGCGGTCGGCGAGCGCGAAGACGGCGTTCATGTCATGCTCCACCAGCAGCATCGCGACCTCGCCGCGCAGTCCGCGCAGGATATCGATCATCTGCGCGCTCTCGCTGGCGCCAAGTCCCGCCATAGGCTCGTCGAGCAGCAGCACGCGCGGGTTGGTGGCGAGCGCGATGGCGAGTTCGAGCTGCTTGCGCTCGCCATGCGACAGGTCAGCGACACGCATGTTCGCACGGTCCGACAATCCGGCGCGGTCGAGAAAGGCCAAGGCCTCACGCGCCGGTGCGCCGCGCGCCAGCAGCGCCACGGCGACATTTTCCTGCGCGGTATATTCGCCCAGCGTCTCTGGCGTCTGGAACGTGCGCGCGAGCCCCCGCCGCACGCGCGCAGCTTGCGAAAGACCGTCAAGTGTCTGCCCGTCGAGCGCGATGCGCCCGGCGTCAGGCGCGATCTCGCCCATCACCTGCCCGATCAGCGTCGACTTGCCGGCCCCGTTCGGCCCGATCAGCGCATGGATCTCTCCGGCGCGCAGATCGAGCGTGACATTGTCGGTGACGCGCAGGCCACCGTAATTCTTGGACAATCCCTCGATGACGAGAAGCGCGTTCATCCGCGCCTCCCGATGCGCGCGAGGCCGCCGCGAAAGGCCAGCACCATGACGACGAGCAAGGGCCCGAGAATGATCTGCCAATGCTCCGTCCAGCCAGCCAGCACGGCCTCGAAGCCGATCAGCGCGAAGGCGCCGAGGACCGGACCGAAGATCGTGCCGACACCGCCCAGCACGTTCATGACGAGCAGTTCGCCCGATGTCGTCCAGTGCATCATGTCGGGGCTGACGAAGCGGCCGAGGTTCGCCATCAAGGCGCCGGCGAGCCCTGCGCCCATCCCCGAGATGACGAAGGCGAGCCAGCGGTAGCGGAACGTGTCGACGCCGACCGCCTGCATGCGTCGCTCGCTTTGCCGGATGCCGCCGAGGATCAGGCCGAAGCGCGAATGCAGCACGCGCGCGCAGATCGCCAGCCACGCCAGCAGCACGCAAAGCGTGACGTAGAAGAAGGTCGCGTCGTCGCGCATGTTCCATGTGAAGAGCTGGTTGCGCCGACGCAGCGACAGCCCGTCGTCGCCACCATAGGCTTTCAGCGCGACGAAGAAGAAGAACAGCATCTGGGCAAACGCCAGCGTGATCATGATGAACTGGATGCCGCTCGTGCGCAGAGCCAACGCGCCGATGATCGCCGCTGCGAGCCCGCTCGCGAACAGCGCAGCCGCGAGAGTGACGAGCAACTGGTCGCTGCCGGGAATGACGCCCAGAAACAACGTGCCGGCCGCCGCATGCGTCGTGAGAATTCCCGCCGCATAGGCGCCGACGCCGTAGAAGGCGGCGTGCCCGAGGCTGATCAAGCCACCAAAACCCAGCGCAATGTTGAGCGCGCTGGCGGCGAGCCCCAGGATCATCATGCGGGTTGCCAGCGTGACGAGCGCCGGCTGTCCCGCGGCCTGCGCGAGAAACGGCAGCGCGACGAGAAGCGCGAGCGCCACGACCGGAAGCGCGCGCCGGAGATGGGACGGTCTGGCGTCATGCATGGCCGGGAAACAATCCCTTCGGACGCACGAGCAGCACGATGGCCATCAACAGATAGACGCCCATGGCGGAGACGCCGGCGGCGAGCGCATCGGCCTCCGAATTGTTCATCATCATGCGCATGACTTGTGGCAGAAACGCCCGCAGGGCCGTGTCGACGACGCCGACCAGCAGCGCGCCCCAGAAGGCGCCGGCGACCGAACCCAGCCCGCCGATCACCACGACCACGAAGGTGAGGATGAGGATCTGCTCGCCCATGCCGACCTGCACGGAGAGCAGCGGTCCGGCCATCAAGCCTGCGAAACCGGCGAGCAGCGCCCCGAGGCCGAAGACGATGGTGTAGAGCAGGCGGATGTCGACGCCGAGCGCCTGCACCATGTCGCGATGCGTCGCGCCGGCGCGCACCAGCATGCCGAGCCGCGTGCGCTGGATGAGCCAGTACAGGCCGCCCGCTGTCATGAGGCCGGCGACAATGATGCACAGGCGATAGACCGGATAGGCGAACAGGCCGAGATCGACCGCGCCCGACAGCGCCGGCGGGATCTGCACGAACATCGGCTGGCGCCCGAACAGCAGCACGATCGCCTGGTTGAAGAACAGGATGAGCCCGAAGGTCGCCAGCACCTGATCGAGATGATCGCGCGCATAGAGTTTCCGCACGACGAATGTCTCGACGACCATGCCGGTGATCGCCGCCGCCGCGAGACCGGCCGGAATGGCGAGCAGGAATGAGCCGGTGAGCTTTGCGATGAAAGCAGCCGCATAGGCGCCGACCATGTAGAGCGAGCCATGCGCGAGATTGATGACGCCCATGATGCCGAACACGAGCGTCAGCCCCGCCGCCAACAGAAACAGCATGACGCCGAGTTGTACGCCGTTCAGGGCCTGTTCGAGAACGAGCGCCATTCTTTCCTCATGCACGCTCACCGCCGTCATTGCGAGCCGAAGGCGAAGCAATCCAGGGGCCACACGTGGGGCTTCTGGATTGCTTCGCTACGCTCGCAATGACGGCCGAGGGAGGCGTTAAAGCTTGCAGTCCTTGGCGTAGAAATCGCCCGTATCCGACGAGATCTTGCCCATGGTCTTGATGATCGGCGCGCCATCGGCGCCCTTCACGACCTTCATCGAATACCAGTCCTGAACGGGATGCTGGTTCTTTCCGAAGGCAAACTTCCCGCGCGTCGCGGCGAAGTCGGCTTTCAGCATCGCGGTGCGGAACGCCTTGGCGTCGTCCACCTTGCCGCCGGTCTGCTTCAGCGCGGCGCCGATGGCGAGCGCGGTATCGTAGCCCTGGCTGGCGTAATAGGTGATCGGACGGTTGTACTTCTTCGTCCACGCTTCGACGAAGGCCTTGTTGGCGGCGTTGTCGAGATCGTTGTTCCACTGCGCCGAGACGTTGACGCCCACAGCCGCCTCGCCGATCGCCTTCAGGGTGACGGCGTCCATCGAGGGCGACGGCACGACCATCGGCACGGCCTCGAGCAGGCCCGACTGCTGGTACTGGCGCATGAAGGCGATGCCGGCGCCGCCCGGATGGAACTGGAACACCATGTCGGGCTTGGCGGCGCGGATCTGCGCCATTTCGGCGGCGAAGTCCGTCTGGTCGAGACGCGTGAACACCTCGCCGATCACCTCGCCCTTGAAGGTGCGCTTGAAGCCTTCGAGCGCATCCTTCCCGGCCTGATAGTTCGGCGCGAGGATGAAGGCCTTCTTGTAGCCGAGGTTGTTGGCGTTGGCGCCGGCGCTCTCGTGCAGCGAGTCGTTCTGCCACGACACGACGTAGTAATTCGCGTTGCAGTCCT
>JAQGKM010000098.1 GCA_028290125.1 Hyphomicrobiales bacterium
TGGCCGCGATGGCGTAGGACAAGGGCCCGAACCGTTTCTTGGTCTCGGGCGTGAGCGTCATCGCAAGGTCAGCGCTGATGCCGAGGCTCGCCACGTTGAAGAACGGATGTCCGTTGACGTCGCCGACGTCGATGCGCCGCGTGTGCCCGGCGGCGATCACCCCGACGGCGTCCTCGATCGTCGTCGGCAGGTTGAGCGTGCGCGCGAGATCGTTGGCCGTCCCCAGCGGCACGATGCCGAACGGCAGGCCCGCTTCAAGGAGCCCGGGCGCCGCACAGTTCAACGAACCGTCGCCGCCGCCGACGACGATCATGTCGACCTCGCCCTTCAGGCGCGCAATCGCCCCCGGGCAGTCGTTCAGCTCCGACGTGGACGGCAGCAGCACCGAATAGTCGCGGGCGGCGAACGCAGCCATGACGGCCGGCAGGCTCTCCCGCCCGTTGCGGCTGTTGGCATTGATGATCAGCAGGACGCGCCTTTGCGCCATTGGTCCACCTCCATGTCACCGCCAACGCCGCACATGGCTGAGCCGTTGCAGGCCGGACGTAAGAAGATGGAGAGCTGGAGCGTGGCCCCGTCGTCGAACACTCGCAACGAGAGGCCCCACGACCCCACCCCGCTCGGCTACGCCGAGTCGCCCTCCCCGCTGGGGGGAGGGAAAAGCCACTCGGCGCGTCAGCCCCGCGCCGCGCTGATCGCCTGGAACAGTCGCAGCGGCGTCGCCGGCATGTCCACCGCCGGCACGCCATGGCGCGCCAGCGCATCCGTGAGCGCGTTCATGACGGAGGTGAGCGAACCGGCGCAGCCGGCCTCGCCGCAGCCTTTCACGCCGAGCGGGTTGGTGCGGGCCGGCACCGGATGGCTGAAGAAGCGCACCTCGGGCGCATCCTCCGCGCGCGGCATGGCGTAATCGGTGAACGAGCCGCTCGCGAGCTGGCCATCGTCCGTATAGACCGTGCGCTCCATGAAACACTGGCCGATGCCCTGCACGACGCCGCCCTGCACCTGCCCGGCGACGATCAGCGGGTTCACCAGCACGCCGAAATCGTTCACGCTCGTGTAGCCCACCACCTGCGCGTGCCCGGTCTCGGGATCGATCTCCACTTCGCAAATGTGCACGCCATTCGGATAGGTCGACGGCGAGGACTGATGCACGTGGCTGACGTCGAGCGAGCCGCCGGTTTCGCGCAGCTTCGCCGCCAGATCGAGCAGGCCAATCGCGCGATCGGTGCCCTTGATGGTGAGCGCGCCATCGACGAACTCGATGTCGGCGGCTGACGCCTCCAGCACCTGCGCGGCCGCGTCGCGCGCTTTCTCGATGACGAGATCGCTCGCCTCCGCGAAGGCGGCGCCGCTCGCCATCAGCGACTTCGAACCGCCCGTGCCGCCACCGGCCGGCAACGCATCGGAATCGGTCTGCATCAGGCGGATCTTGTCGAAGGGAATGCCGAGCCGCTCGGACACGACCTGCGCGAAGGACGTCCAGTGCCCCTGCCCGTGGTCATGCGTGCCGGTCGACAGCAGCACGCCGCCATCGGCTTCGAACTTGATGTCGCCGAGCTCGTTCGTCACCGGCGCCGTGACCTCAAGAAACTGGCCGACGCCGAGGCCACGCCACAGCCCTTTCGCTGCGCTGGCCCGCTCGCGCTCAGGAAACCCCTGATAATCAGCCGTTTCCAGAGCCTCGTCGAGAATGGCGGCAAATTCTCCGCTGTCGTAGACCGAGCCTGACGGCGCCCGGTAGGGCATCTGGTCCGGCGCAATGTGGTTGCGACGGCGCAGCTCGATCGGATCGATCTTCATCTCGCGCGCGGCGGTATCGACCAGCCGTTCGAGATAATAATTCCCTTCCGGGCGCCCTGCCCCGCGATAGGCGGTGATCGGCACCGTATTGGTCAGCACGCATTTCGTGCGCACCTCGACGAGCGGCGTACGATACGTCCCGATCATGTGCTTCATGACATTGAGCGCGGGGATCAGCGGGCCGAAACCCGTGAGATAGGCGCCCATGTTGGCCGTACCGGTCGCGCGCACGGCAAGGAAGTGTCCTTGCGCGTCGAGCGCGAGTTCGACTTCGAATTCATGGTCGCGGCCGTGGTGATCGGAGAGGAAACTTTCTGAACGCGTGTCCGTCCATTTCACCGGCCGCCCGAGCGCGCGCGCGCCATGCATGGCGCAGATATATTCCGGAAAGATCGCGCCCTTCATGCCAAACGATCCGCCGACATTGCGCGCAATAAAGCGCACCTGGCTCGGTTCGACGTTCATGACTTCAGCTGCGCCGGCGCGCGAACTCAGCACGCTTTGCGTCGGCGCGTAGAGCGTGAAGCGGCCGTCCTCGAAGGTCGCGACGCAGGCGCGCGGCTCCATGGCGTTGATGACGATGCGATTGTTGACGAGATGCAGGCGCGTCACATGCGCCGCAGCCGCGAAGGCTGCATCGACCTGCGCGCTGTCGCCGTAATGGTAATCGAGCACGACATTGCCGGGCACGTCGTCGTAGAGCTGCGGCGCGCCGGGCTTGGCGCCATCGGCGGACTCGACCACGCAGGCAAGTTCGTCGATGTCGAGCGTCACGGCTTCGGCCGCAGCCCTTGCGGCGTCCGCGCTGTCGGCGACCACGCAGGCGACAGCGTCGCCGACAAAGCGCACCTTGTCGCGCGCCAGCGCAGGCCGCAACGGCTTGCGCATCGGCGAACCGTCGGCGCTCTTCAGCGGCAGCTTGCTGGTTTGCGGCTTGTAGCCCGCGAGATCCGCGCCCGTGTAGATGGCGACGACGCCCGGCATGGCGCGCGCCTCGTCGACATGCAAGGCGCGCAGCACGCCATGCGCCTGCGGACTGCGCACCATCGCGAGATAAAGCTGGTTGTCGAAGGAAACGTCGTCCGTGTAACGGCCTTCGCCGCGCAGCAGGACGGGGTCTTCGGCGCGCTGAACGGGCTGGCCGACGCCAAACTTCAGAGTGGCGAGGCTGTCAGCGTCGAGAGGCTTGTTCATCTGTGAAACTCCGGGCCGTCATCGCCGACACAGAAACGCCAACCGGCAGCACGGGTTCTGCTGCCGGATGCCGTTGCCATGTTCGCCGCGATGACGAGAGGACAAATCAGGATTCCGCCATCGCCTCGATGCGCTTCACATCGAGCAGGCGCACGCCGTCCGGGACGATGAGGATCGCTTTTTCACGGGCGAGACGCGTCAGCATGCGGCTCACGGTTTCGACGGTCAGGCCGAGAAAGTCGCCGATGTCCTGCCGCGTCATCGGCAACGGGATCGTGACGGAAGCGGTCGACAGACGCGCCCAGCGCTTGCGCAGGCCGATGAGGAACGCCGCGACCTTCTCTTCCGCCGTGCGGCGGCCCAGGATCACCATTTGCTCCTGCGCGAGTGAGAGTTCGTGACTTGCCATGGCGTGCAGCTTGCGCAGAAGATGTGGCTTCGCATCGAGGAAATCGGAGAAATGCGAGCGCGAGAACTGGCAGGCCGTGAGCGGCGTCAGGGCGTCGGCCGAGAAGGCGTTGCGCTCGGACATCGCGAGCCCTAGAAAATCGCCCGGCAGCGCGAAGCCCACGATTTGTCGGCGGCCATCCGGCAGGAGACGATAGAGACGCGCCGAACCGGCCGTAATATTGAAGACCGATTCGGACAGCTCATCCTGCTCGAAGATCGTGTCGCGGGCGGAAAGGGTCAGAGGACGCGATAGCCGATCGAGCGCCACAAGTTCGTCAGCTTCCAGAGCGCCGCAGAGAGACAGGCTGCGCACCCGGCATTGTTCGCAGTGCACCGCGGCCTTCGCGTTTGGACAGAGGGCCAGCGCCGGAACTGGTTGGCTCGCATGGGCATGTGCCGTGGGAATTGTCATGTCGACATCTCGGCGGTTTGTGCGTTCATGCTTGATTTTTTATCACCCCGTTCGATCAGCGAACAGGAATTTCCATCAGCATCAAACGCGAGGGCGGTCATCTACGCGCAAGCGGCACGTCAGGACCTGCGGCCTTTATGCGCTCTTTCGAACAGAACCACCACCGGCACACGCGCGCATTATGGGCAACTGAAGCTTTGCCAGTTGATATTGCTACAAATCTTCAATAGCCTTCATAACATTTCGGAGATGAATTGTGACCGAACGAAACGAACTTGCAACCCTCGCGCGCTACACGGCGAAAATGTTCAAGCTCATGAGCTCGCTTCGTGCGCGCCATGGCATAGACTTTGACGAGGTGCTGATATTCTTCGCTCTGGGGCGATTGAACTTCGATCAGGCGCCCGGCAACCTCATGTTCGTGAAACCGGCGAACATCGTCTCGCTGTCGGATTTCATGGAGATCCCGCGCGAAACGCTGCGGCGCAAGCTTCTTCGTCTCGAGGAAAAGGAACTCGTCCAGCGCACGAGTTACGGCTTCGTGGTGAAGGATCTCGCGAGCTGGAAGCGGCTTTCGGAAATGTCCCAATCGGCTGAAGTCGAGGCCTGATCGACGGCCTCGCCAAACTCCTCCTCGTCCCTGCGAGGAGCAACCGCTCAATACCCGAACTGCTCGCGCAGGATTCGCTCGTCGAGCGAGTGACCGGGATCGTGCAGCAGGACAAGGCCGGTCGCGTGGTCCATCGCGATCTCCACCTTCATGACATTCTTGATCTCGACATGGTCGGCCACGGCGGCGACGGGCCGCTTGTCGGCCTCCAGCACCTCGATGGTGACCCGCGCCTGATCCGGCAGCAACGCCCCACGCCAGCGGCGGGGACGAAAGGCCGAGATCGGCGTCAGCGCCATCAAAGGCGCGTCCAGCGGCAGAATCGGCCCGTTGGCCGACAGATTGTAGGCGGTGGAGCCGGCCGGCGTCGCGACCAGCAGGCCGTCGGCGACCAGCTCTGACAGACGCTCGGTGCCGTCGATCGAAACCCGCATCTTGGCCGCCTGGTAGGACGAGCGCAGGACCGAGACTTCGTTGATCGCGCGGGCGTTCATGATCTCGCCATTTACGTCGGTCGCCCGCATGGTCAGCGGATGCACGATGGAGGCCTGCGCGGCCGCGAGTCGCTCGGCGAGGCCCTCGGCCGAGAACTCGTTCATCAGGAAGCCCACGGACCCGCGGTTCATGCCGTAGATCGGCTTGTTGGTGCCCATGAAGCGGTGCAGCACCTGCAGCATCAGGCCATCGCCGCCGAGCGCCACGATGACATCGGCCTCCTCGGGACGCGCATTGCCATAGATCGACGCCAGATCGACAAGCGCCCGCTCCGCCTCCGGCGTGCCGGAGGACAGAAAGGCAAGGCGCTCGTACCGGGCGACCGTTGGGCGGGACGTTGAGGTCATGGCCTCAGTCATAGAGCGAATCGTGGCAGGCGGAAAGATGGAGCCCGCCCCGCCCTATTTCAGAAGCGACGCCTTCACGTACCAGTCGTCCCATTGGGACAGTGGCTCCAGGACACGCTGAAACCCGTTCGCCGCCAGCAGCACCCTGATGTTTTCCCGGTCCGGCTCGCAGAAATTGTGCTCGATCGTCATTGTGCGGATGTCGTAGCGGGAGAAATCGAACGCCTTCAGGATGCGGTATTCTGACCCCTCGGTATCGACCGACATGTAGTCGATGACGCGCGGCGCGGCATGAGTCGCGAGCAACTCGTTCAGCGAGACGGTCGGGACATCGTAATTCAGGCTGTTCTCGCGCGCTTCGCGCAGGCCGTCGCGATCCTTGAACTCGACGAGCGTCGAGAACTCGGCGGTGCTTGCCTCGGCGAATGCGAGCGTCAGCCCCGATTCGTCCCAGACGCATCGCTTGTCGATCGTCGCCCGGCGATTCGCCGCGAGCGCGCCGTGCCAGCATTTGGCAGGCTCGGCGAGCAGCCCCTTCCAGCGATACTCCTTCTCGAGCAGGAAGGTGTTGCTGAGGTCGATGCCATTGGTCGCGCCGAACTCGACGAAGAAGCCGCCCTTTTTGGACTTGTTGAAGTAGAGAGCGAAGAGATCCTGAAACGTCTGCGCATGCGACAGCCGCGCGCGGCTCATGCAGAAATCGACGAACTCGAAAAAGATGTTGCCCGGATTGACGCGGGACTGGTCACGATAGCGGGTCAGCCACCCGAAAATCTGGCATGCCGACGATTGAGAAATCTCTATCTGATCCAACGACTCGACTCCGACTAAGGAATTTTCAGAGCCCAGTTAACCCGCAGTGGCACAAAAGAAAAACCCCGGCGATCGCTCGCCGGGGTTCCTGAAAAGAGCCGAAGCTCCGTTTCGATTAGAAGGTGCGCTCGACGCGCAGACGGCCCGTCCAGTTGCCGGCCTTTTCCTTGGTGACCGTGGTCGAGTAGGCGCCCGGGGTGATCGTGTAAGCACCCGAAGTACCCGCAACCGTGTTCACACCCGAGAGACGGCGAACATCCTGCTCGACGCGAGCGTAGAGCACGTCGACGCCGATTTCGAAGTCCTTCGTGGGCAGCCAAGCGAGCTGCGTGCCGACGTTCCAGACCTTCGCATCACCGAAAGCGCCCGTCTGCGAGAAGGCGAGAGCCTTCGAGGTCTTCGTGCCATCGACCGAGCCGTAGCTGGCGAGGAACGAATGACGCCACATCGGGGTCCAGTAGTGCGTGAAGACGCCGGCGACATCCCACGACTTGAGGGTCTCGATGCCATCGGAAGAAACAACCCAGGACGGGTGGTTCACGACGTAGCCGCCGACGTTACGCTTCGTGTCCGAAGACTTGAAGCTCGTCCAGTTGGTGGTGTACTCGGTCATGCCATCGGCATAAGCCGCGTTCAGCCAGAGGACGTCGCCAGCCGCGATCATCGGCAGGTTCAGCTTGAGGCCAGCGCCGACAGCCCAGACACCCTTGTTGTCCTTGGCGACAGCAGACGTGTTCGACACGTCAGCCGTGCCATACGCGCCCATGAGAGACGCCGTGCCCCAGGACTGATCGAAGTCGATGCGGCCGTTGAGCTGCGGCATGCTCTTGTAGTAGGTCGAAGCGAGAACGCCGTTCGAAGCGCCGAGCGGATCCAGGTTGACCGGAGCGACGAGGATGCCGTTGACGACGGAGCCCGGCGCAAGCACGCCGCCGAGGGTCGTGTCCGTCGAGTCCTGCATGGCGAGGGTGGCCGAGAAGCCGCCGCCGAGAACCGCCGTGTAGGCGATCTGCTTGGCGCCGTTCGCGAACGACGACCAGTGGCCGGCGCCGTAGAACGTGGAAGGCATGAAGGAGAAGTTGTCCTTCGCGACACCGAACGTGAAGCCGGCAAAGCGGATGTAAGCGGCTTCGAGCGTAGCGCCGGCAGCGGTCGACGAGGCGGCCGGACCGTTCTGGTCGAGGATGCCGGTGGTGCGGGCGAGACGCAGCGAGGCGACAGCCTGAACCGTGCCGTATGCCGTGGCGGTGCGGGCGTCGAGATCGACGCGGCCACGTGTTTCCCAACCATAGAGGCTGGACGCGCGCTTCGAGGTTCCGTTTGCAATCGCATAGCCGGCGACAGTGCCGGTCGCGGTGCCGCCGTAGACGGATCCAATGGCGTAGGTGCCGACAGCGCCGAACGCGCCGTTGGCGCTGGTGGCGGTTGACGACGCCGTGGCCGTGATGCCGGCGTTATAGACGTAGCCGCCAACGATGTTCGAGCCAACCGGCGCGAAGACGTTCGACGCGTTCTGGTCAGCCTTGCCCGACATCGCGAAGTCGGCGCGCACGCGGCCGCCAACCTTGATGCAGGTGTCCGTGCCCGGGATGTAGAAGAAGCCGGCGCCGTAGGCGTCGCAAATCTTCACGTAGCTGACGGGAGCGGCCTTCTTCGAGGGAAGATCGGCAGCATAGGCGCCGGCGCTGGCGACGATGGTCGCGGCCGTGCCGAGAAGAAGGCTCTTGGCGAGCTTCATAAAAAACCTCCAAAAAATGACTTCAAAAAATCATCGGTTCAGAAAATGAGAGACCGCCCGAGACGCATCCCTAAGGACACCAACCGGAACCGCCCGCCAGACGCACCCAGCCGGAAATGGCTGACAGGATCTGGCCGCCCCGGGGAATCCGGAGACTGGAATCGAACGTACCTGCGGCTTTGCCGTCAGTCTCCCGAAAAATGAGCAGTCTGCGACCCCAACAAGCATTTGAGGAACCCGCGTGGCTCAAGCGCAACAGTTTCGTAACCCTCCTGCATGGCGCAACGAAAAACCCCGGGGCGCGAGCCCCGGGGTGTAATTGCATCTTCCGGTTGTGGAAGGATCAGAACGTGCGCTCGACGCGCAGACGGCCCGTCCAGTTGCCGGACTTTTCGCGAGTGACGTTGGTCGCGTAGTTCGGGGTGATCGTGAACGGGGTGGCCGCTCCGGTGATCACAGCGTTGCCCGAGAGGCGACGGATGTCCTGCTCGACGCGAGCGTAGAGAACGTCGACGCCGATTTCGAAGTTGGCGGTCGGCAGCCAAGCGAGCTGCGTGCCAACGTTCCAGACCGTCGCGTCACCAAAAGCGCCCGTCTGCGAGAAGGCGAGAGCCTTCGACGTGCTCGTGCCCTCGACGCGGCCGTAGCTCGCGAGGAACGAATGACGCCACTGGGGAGCCCAGTAGTGCGTGAAGATGCCGGCGACGTCCCAAGACTTGAGAGTCTCGATGCCGTTGTTCGACACGATCCACGACGGATGGTTGAGGACGTAGCCGCCGACGTTCAGACGCGTGTCCGAGCTCTTGAAGCTGGTCCAGTTGGTGGTGTACTCGGTCATGCCGTTGGCATAAGCCGCGTTCAGCCAGAGGACGTCGCCAGCCGCGATCATCGGCAGGTTGACCTTGAGGCCAGCGCCCACCGCGTAGGTGGTCTTGGTCTCGTCGAACGCCGCCGTGGTGTTCAGGCCGATAGCCTTGCCAACCGCGCCCATCACCGAGGCGGAGCCCCAGGCCTGGTCGAAGTCGATGCGGCCATTGAGCTGCGGCAGCTGGTTGTAGGCGTAGGTCGAGATCGGGCCGTTGGCGGCGCCGGTCTGCGCGAACTGCGTCGGAGCAATCAGCGTGCCGGGAACCGTCG